>CAINDC010000266.1 GCA_903847275.1 uncultured Pseudomonadota bacterium | reverse complement strand
GGGTAGTAAAATCAATAAGATACGTTAAAATAAACGCCATCTCGATTTTGAAAAGTTGTTGAAAATCAAGTAACTTTAAAATCATCAATTACCAATTTTGCATAAAATTAGCTTACCTGCATTGGTTTGTAGGGACTATCTTTAATTGTTGTCACACCTTTTGATTGTGCAACAGGTAAATTAGTACGATTGCCGAGTTTTAATTCCACGCCGTCACGTTGCGCTCGTTCTTTTTTCGCCTGTAACGCCGCTTTCGTGCGTTGTGAAATCCAATCTCGCTCTTTTTGCGCCAGCGATGCAAACAAATGAATCTGAAAATTGTCGGCATCTAACCCAAGTTGAACCACGATGAAACGGATTGATTTGTCGTTGACTAAATTCGCAACGGATTCAACGTCACGGCTTAATCTGTCCAATTTACTGACAATTAACGCGCACTTTTCACGGCGACAACGCACCAGCAATTCATTTAACGCTAGACGCATTTTATAATCGCCTTTGACAGAAGCAACTTCAGATACCGTATCAATTAGTGTAATGGTGTTGGCGTGACAAAATGATTCGATTTCGGATTGCTGTGCTTCCAGTCCAAGCCCTGAGCGACCTTGTTCCGATGTCGATACTCGTAAATACGCGATGGCTTTCATGCGATGATTTCCGTGTGTTTAGGTACCCATAAAATAGTGCTAATGAACTTGTTGCTGAACATAAAGGTCTACAAGTGACCTCAACATCTTTTGGTAAGGGACTTTTGCTTTTTTAGCTTCTTCTTTCAAAAAATCAATACTTGATTTTGTAAAATCCGATGTAACCCTTACGGTATCTTCCTTTTTTACTAATTGTGATGGTGGTGGTAAAAAATCTCGTATGATTGTAAGGTTTCCCTTAGGTGCATCGTCAAATGTGTCTGTGTTCTTCATAAAATTTCCTCCACTTTCTCGCACCAATGATGCGGATATTTTGACCTCTAACAGTGAATCTGACTGTTAAAATGCCTTTTGATGTTTTCCCTATGCAAAAGAGTCGTTCTTCGTTTTCGGAATGTGCATCATCTCGCGCTATGATACGATTTTCATCATAGAAAGCCTCTTGAGCATCAATAAATGCAACACCGTGTGTTTGCTGATTTATGATGTCTTTTTGTGTATCCCACTCGAAAGTATGTTTTTGCATCTTCAATTCCATATTTTATTACATAAAATAATACATATATTTTTATGAATCAATCATTCAATTAAGCGCGATATTAGGTTTCAATGGCTTTTTATGTTCCCAAAATCGCCCTTCGTGTAAAAAGTAAATGACCGTTTGGGTTTAGTAAATGGCTCTAAAAATAGGAAATCATCATAAAAATAATTTCAAATCTTAATTAGTCCAGTAAAAGATTAAAATTTACTGTGATTGAAGTTTTTTCAATTCTTTAGCTACACGTTGTGCATCCATCGCAGGGTCAACATCATCGTCAATTTGACGAACCATTAAAGACGGGTCAAGAATAAATGTCCAACGTTTTGCTGCTGTCACAATTGGCATTTTAACCCCATACGCCTCCGTGACTTTCGCGTCGGAATCAGAAAGCAGGGTAAAAGTGAGTTGATGCTCTTTGTGGAATTTTTGTAATACCTCAATATCATCTGTGCTAATACCAAAAACATCAGCATTTTCATTTCTAATGGTTTTAATTGCATCACGAAACGCACACGCTTGTGTAGTGCAACCTGGCGTGCCAGCTTTAGGATAAAAATACAGAACCGTCCAGCCTTTCCCCTTACGACTTGCTAAATCTAATGCACTACCATCTTGTGCCTGTAGCTGAAATAACGGGGCTTGCTGACCAACACTTAATTTCTCTGCGTGGGTAACACCCATAAAAGAAAGGGAGGTGTTTCAACTCTGTGGATGCTATATAAGCCTTGAAAATAAAGGGCTAGAAGAAATAATGACAATGTCATTATTTTGATTTTATTCAACCAGTAAAAAACTTAACGGCATGATTTTTAATGAAATTTTTAATTTCT
>CAINDC010000265.1 GCA_903847275.1 uncultured Pseudomonadota bacterium | reverse complement strand
CACCGCAGGCAATGTTGCACCACCAAGTTGAACTTGACCCACGCCCGAAACTTGCGATATTTTCTGCATCAAAATCGTTGAGGCTTTGTCGTACATTTGCCCACGATTTAGTTTGTCTGATGTTAATGCCAAAATCATAATTGGCGAATCGGCAGGATTATCACGGCGATAATTGGGACGATTGGGCATCGTGGGCAATAAACTGGTTGCCGCATTGATAGCCGCTTGCACATCACGCGATGCGCCGTTAATGTCGCGCTCTAAATCAAATTGCAATGTGATTCGCGTTGACCCAGCATTGCTGCTTGATGTCATTTCAGCAACACCCGCAATCCGACCTAAAGCACGTTCCAACGGCGTTGCAACGGTTGCTGCCATTGTTTCCGCACTTGCACCAGGTAATTGGGCTTGCACGGTAATGGTTGGAAAATCGACTTGCGGTAATGACGCAACAGGCAAATTCAAAAACGCTAAAATGCCGCTTAAAGCAATCGCCAAGGTTAATAAACTCGTTGCAACGGGGCGATAAATGAAAATTGCCGATAAATTCATGATTTATTGTTCACTTTCAAACGATTCAGGCGGATTCAAACCTAATCCACGACTGACTTTTTTAGCGAAACTGTCCATCCACAAATAAATCACGGGCGTGGTATAGAGCGTTAATAATTGACTAAGCAATAAGCCGCCCACCATCGTAATACCTAATGGATGCCGCAATTCTGAACCTACGCCACTGCCGAGCATTAACGGCAACGCGCCTAATAATGCGGCTAAAGTCGTCATTAAAATCGGACGAAATCGCAATAAACACGCTTGAAAAATTGCCTCCGCTGGCAACATACCTTGCTTGCGTTCAGCTTCGAGTGCGAAATCAATCATCATAATGGCGTTTTTCTTGACGATACCGATTAGCAAGATAATGCCGATGATGCCGATAATCCCTAAATCATTCTTTGAAATTATCAACGCGAGCAATGCACCCACACCTGCCGAAGGTAGCGTCGAAAGAATCGTAATTGGGTGAATATAACTTTCGTACAGCACGCCCAAAACAATATAAACCGTGACAATCGCCGCCAAAATTAGCCACAACGTATTATCGAGCGAGGCTTTAAACGCCAACGCCGCACCTTGATAATTAGTGCGAATACTTAACGGTAAATCAATCTCTTGTTTCACACGTTCAATGGCTTTTACCGCATCACCTAATGACGCATTCGGAGCTAAATTAAACGACAACGTGGCAACGGGAAATTGATTGAGATGATTGATAGAAAGCGGCGTAGCGCGTTCGGATAATTCGGCAATCGTAGATAATGAAACTTGTGTGCCGTTACTCGATGGAATTCGCAAATCATTAAGCGATTCAGGGCGAATTTGTGATGCAGGGTCAACTTCAAGCACAACGCGGTATTGATTTGATTGGGTGAAAATTGTCGAAACTAAACGCTGACCGTAAGCACTATAAAGTGCGTTATCAATCGCTGCGGTTGTCACACCGAGCCGACTTGCGGTGCTACGGTCGATGTTCACATAAACTTGTTGCCCTTTGTCTTGCACGTCGCTGGTGACTTCACTTAATTCAGATTGATTAGAAAGTTCATCAACTAATTTATGTGTCCAACGATTTAATTCTTCTACATCTGCGGATTCTAAAGTGAATTGATATTGCGTGCGGCTGACGCTAGTTTCCATCGTCAAATCTTGCACAGATTGCAAATACAATTTTGCCTGTGTGTTGGCTAATTTTGGTTTAAGGCGTTCAATCACTTCCGTTGCGGTGACATCACGTTCAGATTGTGGTTTTAAATTGATAAGAAAACGTCCCGCATTCGGTGTGGCGTTAATGCCATCTACGCCAATGAATGACGATAAACTTTCGACTGCGGAATCCTCCAAAATTTCTTTAGCCAGCTTTTGTTGATAATCGCTCATTGCGCTAAAAGAAACGTTTTGCGGGGCTTCCGAAAAACCTTGAATAATGCCCGTATCTTGCGTGGGGAAAAAACCTTTTGGAATAAAAACATACAACATGACCGTCAATGCCACGGTTGCCGAAAATACCAACATCGTGAAAACTTGATGACGCAAAACCCATTCAAGTGTTTTTCCGTAACCCGAAATAACGCCATCAAACCAATCTTTTTGAGGTTCAACAGAATTATGTGAACGCAATAATTTCGCACACATCATTGGCGTAAGCGTCAACGAAACGATTGCCGAAATCAAAATTGCTACCGCTAACGTAATCGCAAATTCGCGGAATAATCGCCCAACCACATCGCTCATAAATAACAACGGAATTAACACCGCAATCAATGAAAATGTGAGAGAAATAATCGTAAAGCCAATTTGCTCTGAACCTTTCAACGCGGCGTTTAGCGGCGATTCGCCTTTTTCGATATAGCGCGAAATGTTTTCAATGACGACAATCGCATCATCAACTACAAATCCTGTCGCAATGGTTAATGCCATCAAGGTTAAATTGTTGATACTAAAATCGAGCGTGTACATCATGGCAAACGTGCCGACTAACGATAAAGGTACAGCAACGGCTGGAATAATCGTAGCGGGAATGTTTCGCAAAAATAGAAAAATCACCATTACTACCAAGGCAACAGATAACAACAATTCAAATTGCACATCATGTATTGATGCGCGAATCGTGACCGTTTTGTCGGTTAGCGGTAAGACTTCGATATTGACAGGCAACGCGGCTTGTAATTTGGGCAGTAATTCTTTGATGCGATTGACCACTTCAATCACATTTGCACCAGGTTGGCGTTGGATATTGATAATTACAGCGGATTTTTCATTTGCCCACGCGGCAAGTCGTTTATTTTCGACATCGTCAATCACATTCGCTACATCGGATAATTTAACGGGCGCACCGTTGCGATATGTCACGACTAAATCGCGGTATTCTGCCGCCGAGCGTAATTGGTCGTTGCTGTCGATAATTGCTGAACGCAACGCACCGTTAAACATACCTTTGGGTTGATTGACATTTGCCGCTGCAATTGCTGTTCGTACATTTTCTAAACTTAATCCGTAAGCGGCTAACGCATTATGATTAGCCTGAATTCGCACGGCGGGACGTTGACCACCACTGATACTAACCATCCCAACGCCAGATAATTGCGCGATTTTTTGTGCCACGCGAGTATCAACTAAATCTTCAACTTTAAATAATGGTAATGATTCTGAGCTAACCGCTAACGTCATAATCGGCGTGTCAGCGGGATTCACTTTGCTATAAATGGGAGCTTGCGGTAAATCGGTGGGCAAAAAATTCATTGCTGCATTGATAGCCGCCTGCACATTTTGTTCGGCAATATCTAAGTCTAAATTCAAATTGAATTGCAACGTAATGACTGACGCGCCGCCCGAACTGGTCGAAGACATTTGCGTCAGTCCTGGCATTTGTCCGAACTGCCGTTCTAATGGTGCAGTAATCACCGATGTCATCACGTCAGGACTTGCGCCTGGGTACAACGTCACCACTTGAATTGTTGGATAATCCACTTGTGGCAAAGCAGAAACGGGCAGCAATCGATACGCCAAAATACCTACTAATAATATCGCCACCATTAGCAATGATGTTGCGACAGGTCGCAGAATAAAAAGCCGTGAAGGATTAAAGCTATTAGCTGATTTCATTCGTGTTTTGGTAGTTTTTTGTCAGATTTTTCTTTTTTATTAGAAACTTCTGCGACAGATTGTCCGTCTTTTTTGGCAATATCAACTTGACCACCTTCATGCAATTGGTCAATGCCTTCTAGTACGACAAGTTCATTCGGTGCGAGATTGTTTGTAATTGCTACTTTATCACTTTCCGTTACACCTAACGTGACGCGGCGAACTTGCACAGTTTTTTCAGGTGTTACCACATAAACAAATGTGCCTTGCGTATCATTTTGAATTGCTGCGCTTGATACTTTCGTGACATCTTTGAGTGTATCTAAGTGCATTTTGATATTCACAAATTGGTTGGCAAATAAAACGCCGTCATTATTATCAAATTGGGCTTTGAGTTTTAGTGTGCCTGTTGTGGGGTCAATTTGATTATCGATAGCGAGTAATTTACCTTCGGCTAATTTCGTTTTTCCTGCTCGGTCGTAAGCTGTAATGTTGATGGATGCAGTATTTTTTTTGCGTTGAATCAAGGCTTGAATGTTATCTTCTGGCAAGGTGAAAACCACGTTAATTGGTTGTAACTGCGTAATCACAACCAGCCCATTAATGTCATTTGCATGAACGATATTGCCTTGGTCGATTTGCCGTAGTCCCACTCGCCCAGAAATCGGCGCGGTTAAATGTGCGTAAGTCAGTTGTAATTTAGCATTATTCACTTGTGCTTTGTCCATTTCGACAATGCCTTTATATTGCTTAACTTGGGAGGCTTGCGTTGCGGTTTGTTGTGCGGCTATCGAATCTTGTGCAAGTAATGTTTTATAACGTTCGTAATCAATTTCGGCATTTTTTAATAAGGCTTCATCACGCAATAATTGCCCTTCGGCTTGTTGTAATTGAATTTGAAACGGGCGCGGGTCGATTTCAGCCAATAAATCACCTTCTTTTACGGTTTGACCTTCGTTAAATGCTAAGCGCATCAATTCACCATCAACACGCGGACGAACAGTAACCGATTTTAATGCGGCAACTGTTCCCAACCCGTTTAAATAAATCGGAAAATCAGCTTTCGTAGTGGTTTCAACAGAAACGACAGCAGGTTTATCGTCATCGTCATGTCTGTGTTTGCCGCTACCTTTCGATTTATGTTGTTCTGTATCGGTTGAGTTTTCTGATGAATGCTGAAAATAAAACCCAATTCCGCTAACAATTAAAATAAGCAGCAAACTTGATAATGCAACATAGCGAAATTTGAAAGCGGATTTAGGTAATTCAGTGTGATTGTTTTTATTCATTCGATATTGGGTTAAGAATTTGATAGCCAAAGGCTTATACCTTGACTGAGCAAGTGCTATGCCTAACAATAGGCGGTTGTTTTTGTTTATTTTTTCTTCTATTAGAACATATTAGTGTTACAAAAATAGCAATAACTGTTTGATAGCTGTTTGTTAATCAACAACTATTTTACGGATAGTCCCTGCAAACCAGTGCGGGTAGTAAAATCAATAAGATATAAAAATAAGAGGATGTTGATATTTTTTAAAACCTTTAAAAATCAAGGTACTTTAAAATAGTGAATCACTGATTTTGCATAAAATTAACCCACCTGCATTGGTTTGTGGGGACTATCTAATTTCGAGTGTTAATTTCAATTTGACTAATGAAATAATTGACCAAATAACTAATCGCTTTTTTGCGAACTCGATTTTTACCCGAAAATAAGGTAACTACTCAGCCCCTTGCAAAAATCCGAGAATTCAAGCACATTATCGAGTATGAAAAACCTCTCTGATTTGACT
>CAINDC010000264.1 GCA_903847275.1 uncultured Pseudomonadota bacterium | reverse complement strand
GTAGTAAAATCAATAAGATACGTTAAAATAAACGCCATCTCGATTTTGAAAAGTTGTTGAAAATCAAGTAACTTTAAAATCATCAATTACCAATTTTGCATAAAATTAGCTTACCTGCATTGGTTTGTAGGGACTATCCAAAGTTTAGTCTGTGCATTGGTTGGCGTGACAATTTTGGCTCTTTTGGTACAAGCGGTGGAATTTATGTGTACGTCAGGTTTTCCTGCGCTCTACACTCGAATTTTGACGTTACAGCATTTGAATAGCATCGAGTATTACGGCTATTTACTGCTGTATAACGTGGCATATATGTTTGATGATTTGATGATTTTAACGATTGGAGTGGTGACATTAAGCCAACATCGCCTACAAGAAAAAGAAGGACGATGGCTTAAATTGATGAGTGGATTAGTAATGGTGGGATTAGGTGGGTATTTGCTTATTTTTACTTGATAAACTGCGACTATTACTCGATGTTCAAGTTTTTAAAAATGCCGATTTTCCTGAACAATATGCCTCATTTTGGAATTGATTCAGTAGGAAAAGCTCATATTTACCAATCCACTCCCATTTTTAGAAACATACGTTAATGAAATCAACGAAGCGCTTGAGAAATCTCAATCAGGCGAACACGCATTAAGCAGAATTCAACAAAATTGGTTGGTTTATTGCCTGATGGGGATACTGCTGACGAATACTGTTTGCTGGCGTGCCTTTGAGCGAGTTGGCTTGGGTGAATATCGAGTAGGTGCGTTGTCGTGGATGTTTCGTAAAGGGAAAATTTCTTGGGATTGGTTATTACGAGCGAGTGTGGGTTTATTGCTGAAAAAGTACAACATTAGCGAAGCCGTTCTCGTTATTGACGATACGGATCATCGAAGAGCAAAAAAAACGAGCCAAATTTGGAAAGCTCAGAAGATTTACGATAAGAAAACAGGGGGCTATTTTAACGGGCAGTCATTGGTATTTCTGGTTTTGGTAACGCCGAAAATCACGATTCCCGTGGGATTTCGTTTTTATCAAGCAGATCCTGATTTGGTTGCATGGAAAAAAGCAGACAAGAAATTGAAAAAATCGGGCGTAAAAAAGAAAGATCGCCCTGCTGCTCCAGCTGCTAATCCAAATTATCCAAGCAAACAGAAGTTGGCTCACGATTTAGTCGGCACCTTTGCGGAGCAGCATCCGTCCGTAAAAATAAAAGCCATTACTGCCGATGCCCTTTACGGTAGTCAAGAGGCATTGGAATTGCTGACGGGAATTAAAGGGAACCCGCAGATAATTAGCCAATTACAAAAAACACAATTGGTCAAATTTCGCGGCAAAGAATATACATTAGCCGCATTTTTTCAAAGTTATGCGGGAGTTCCACAACGAATACGGATTCGAGGTGGAGAAGAAGTGGAAGCCATTATCGGAAGTGCGCGTCTGCACGTTTGCGCTCACAACAAAAAACGATTTGTGATTGCATTGAAATATCCTGGTGAAACCGAGTATCGATTTTTAGTCGCAACTGATTTAAGCTGGCGAACGATTGACATCGTTCAAGCCTACACGTTGAGATGGTTGATTGAGGTTTTCTTTGAGGACTGGAAACTCTATGAGGGATGGGAGCAGATGACCAAACAACCTGGCGAAGAAGGATCAAGCAGAAGCCTGATTTTGAGCCTGTTGCTAGATCACGCTCTTTTCCTTCACCCTGAGCAATCCGCCCGAATTGAAAACAAACTGCCCGCTTGCACAGTCGGCAGCCTAATTCGACATATTCAAGGTGAAGCCTTTATTCATGCGCTTCGGTCATTCGTTGATACCGAGGATTTTACAATTCAAATTGACGATTTTGCCGAGAAAATTAAAACGTGGTTTAAATTTTCTGATTCAAAAAAACACATGAATCATCGGGAAATCGGGCGTTTAGAACCGACACCATCGTTGATTTACTTGGCAAAAGCTGTCTGATATTAAAAACTTGAACATCGAGTGTTATGGGCTTTCAGCGGATGCGATTGCCGATGTACTGGGAAAAGACGTGAGAACAATCACCACTTGGCTTTTGAGCATGAGTAAGAAATCGAAATTATTTCACGAAACGATGTGCTTAAATTTAACGATGGTTTTGTCG
>CAINDC010000263.1 GCA_903847275.1 uncultured Pseudomonadota bacterium | reverse complement strand
TCAGACGTAACTCAGCCACAAGCTCGTACAAATCAGTAATCAGCTTGTCTTTATCTGCATGAGTCAAATCAGAGAGGTTTTTCATACTCGATAATGTGCTTGAATTCTCGGATTTTTGCAAGGGGCTGAGTAGTTACGTTTCATTTACTGTTGCAATCGAAGTTAAAATTTCCGTGAAACCACCATTAACGCTACGTTTTAGCTGTTGCAAGTGTTGCAATCAATTCACGCGCATATCTACTTGCCTGTACTTTTGTCATGCCCATTGCGAGCTGAACGGTTCGCGCTTGTTTTAGTGTGGCAATCACTTCGGGCGAAAGGTGGTCAACTTTTTGGATTTCGTACTTTCCAGTTTTGCGGATTGAGGGCAGAACATCCTCAAATACCCAATCTTGAAACTTCTCGGCTTCGGCTTTGTTTGAACGCATAATCAATCGAAACATATCCGATTCGGGAATCCACTTTGTAGCAGGTGGTAAGTCGTTGATTTTGTTTAATTCACCGTTTAACGGTGAATTGGAATTTTTGCACAAATCAAGGGCTTTTTGAGTTCGAGAATACTCCAAAGCATTAGCCAAATCTTTAGCGACAAACCAAATTGCGCCATTATCATCAACAACGGTTCTGACGTTGTGATTTTCAAAATTGAACACCGACACTGCGGTAGGATTAGCATTTTCAACAACTGGTTCTACTACTGGCTCATCTTCAACAGGTGGCGCGTCATCAATTTCTGGCATAACTTCAACTTCAACAGGCACAGCTTCTACAAATGACATTTGCACAGTCGGTTGCGGCAAATCGACTAAACCATTGCGCTGCTGTAATTTGCTGTAATTCACTTCTTTAAACCACTACTAACTCGCGCCTCACCTACATTTAATACTTGAAATAGTGCTGTAATTACTGCTGTAAAACGTTGCGGTAATTTGATTAGCAATCATCACTGAATCACTCGCCACACATAGGATTGATGGTTGCAAAAGTGCGGTAATTGTTGCGGTGATTTGCAGCTATAAACGCATTGTAGTAGCTATCATTTTTTAATATCATGCTGCCTATGAACTCAAAACACACAAAAACATTGCACGCTATTTTTGCTAAACCGACAACGGCAACGCTTGAATGGTCACGCATTGAATCATTGCTTATTGCTTTAGGTTGTAACGTCATTGAAGGGCGCGGCTCTCGCGTAAGATTTGAATTTAATGGCACAATCGCTGCCTTTCATCGTCCACACCCTGCAAAAGAAGCCAAGCCCTATCAAGTTGAACAAGCGCGTGATTTTTTAACCACAATCGGATTTAAACCATGAACAAATTAACCTATAAAAGCTATACCGCTCGTATTGATTTTGATGAACGTGACAACATTTTCGTTGGTCGATTGCTCGGCATTAAAGATGTTATCGGATTTCACGCTGATAACGTGGCTGATTTGCGCGAGGCATTTGAAGAATCTGTTGAGGATTACCTTGAGGCTTGCGCGGCTATCGGTAAATCACCTGATAAAATGGTAAGCGGTAAAGTGTTGTTAAGACTTTCACCCGATATTCATGCAGCGGCGCAAATCAAAGCGCAATCGTTGGGTAAAAGTCTTAATCAGTGGGCGAGTGAAACGTTAAGCAATGCTGTTATGGTTTGAGTTTCATAGGCGCGGTGTTCATGCTGCCGCCTTCAAAATCTGATAAATCGTCGCCTGTGATAGTTGGTATTTTCGCGCCAACTCTTTAGTGTTACCACCATCATATTCAGCAAAAATGCGACTGTTACGTTCTGTGACTGCGTTAGGATTGCGGGTTTTCTTGATATAAATGAGCTGACCGCCGAACAAAAGCGCGAGTTCTTCAATGATGCTTGTAACTCTGCATCGTGCTGTATTTTCATCGATACCAAAACCAATGAGTGAGTTTGTAAATGATTCTGCCGCACTATCTAAAATGTCCATGCCTTCACCAGTAATTTATTAAGGATTTTTAATAAATGTACTGGATAGCAAAGATTTCAACTTTTAAGACGCATTAGAAAAGGTAGATGGCTAACGAACGAGTTGGCTTACAATTGCATTTATG
>CAINDC010000262.1 GCA_903847275.1 uncultured Pseudomonadota bacterium | reverse complement strand
TGAAACATACGCATCAATGGATTTGGCGATTTTAGCAGAAAAGAAATTAGCAAAGTGCTTACCTAGATAAATAGCGGTTTACGGGCATAAAAGAAAGGAAATCGTAAATTCATATTGGATGTCATTTTTCTTCATTTCTAGTATTTTCAATACTTGTGACCGCTATAGTTAATTAATTTCGTATTTTTCACTAATTTTTAAAATCAAACAAATTCATGGACTTAGAAAAATAGTGTAACATTAAATTAAATCAGCACCCTTCTTACAATAACTTTCGTTTCTGTTTTATAAGGAAAATTAAATGTCTCAACAAGCGACTCTTTCTCTAATCGAAAACTACTACACCACATTCAACAACGGTGATATGGATGCTTTTTTAAATTTACTGACCGATAATGTCATTCACGACATCAACCAAGGAAAACGTGACATCGGTAAAGAAGCCTTCACGCAATTCATGGCGTGCATGAATTCAAATTACAAAGAACAACTCGTCGATATGGTCATCATGGCGAGTGCTGACGGCAAACGTGCAGCGGCAGAATTTACTGTTTTGGGCGAATATCTTAAAACAGACGAAGGTTTACCCGAAGCTGACGGTCAAAAATACCGTTTGCCTGCAGGTGCATTTTTTGAAATCCGAGATGGCAAAGTTGCTCGCATTACCAATTATTACAATCTTCAAGATTGGATTGCACAAGTTAGCGCGTAATTTGAAAACTAAAAACGGGCAGAATCTGCCCGTTTTTTTTCAAAATGGTTTCACAACTGCTAAAATAATTATCGCCACTAAAAACAGTACAGGGATTTCATTCATCCAACGATAAAAAACGTGGTCACGTTTATTTTCATTTGCTCGAAAATCTTTGAACCATTGCCAACAAAAATAATGATAAATCACCAAGCCTAACAATAATGCCAATTTGAAGTGTAACCAACCTGCGTGCGAATACATTTCCCATGCGCCAGCGATTAACAACCAAATTCCAAACACAAACGTCGCAATCATCGATGGTGTCATGATGCCAAAAAACAGTTTCCGCTCCATGATTTTAAAACGTTCATCACTCGCCGCATCGTCGCTCATGGCGTGATAAACGTACAATCGCGGTAAATAAAATAAGCCTGCAAACCAACACACCATCGCAATTAAATGTAATGCTTTTAACCAGAGCATTATTTTTCCTTCAAAAGATTTTTAATCAACGGCTGCAATTCAGCCAATTCAAACAATCCGACGTTTTGCCACACAATTTCGCCTTTCGGATTCAATAAAAACGTGGTTGGCGTGACTTTTATATTGCCAAATGCCTTCGCAATTTTCGCTTCAATATCTAACGTAATCGGGTAGGGCAGGGCGCGTGATTTACTAAATTCAATAACGTGATTCGGTGGGTCGTAATACATTGATACGGCGATAATTTCCAAACCTTGCGCGTAATAACGTGAATACAAATCGAGCCAAAGCTGAATTTCTTTGAGGCAATTTTCACAATCTGTTGCCCAAAACGTCACAATCACTGGTTTGCCGCGCAACTTTTCAAGTGACATTTTTTGACCATTTAATGTGGTAAATGTCGCGCTCGGAACGGTTTTATGGAAGCTAAAAAAAATGCCTGCAATCAGTGCAAGTAAAATGGTAACGATGATAATTGGTTTCATTGAGAAAGTTTGAAGTGCGACGCAAAGATTTACATCGCACAATTTGGAAAGTTACAGCTGAGGCCCAGCTTGCGTGAAATCAAAATCGTTATTTGCGCTGGTGTATTTTGTGAAATTCGTCACAAACATTCCTGCTAATTTTTGCGCGGTTTCGTCAAAAGTCGCTTTGTCTTCCCACGCATTTCGTGGATTTAACAAGTTGGTTTCAACACCAGCCAATGTTGTTGGAATACTTAAATTGAAATAAGGCATCGTTTCAAAATCGGAATTATTGATGCTGCCGTCCAAAATTGCATTCACACAAGCGCGAGTGCCTTTGATGCTCATGCGTTTACCTACGCCATAACCGCCGCCTGTCCAACCTGTGTTGACTAAATACGCATTTACGCCATGTTGTTCCATCTTTTTGCCCAGCAAGGTAGCATAAACCGTTGGGTGCAACGGCAAAAATGCCTCGCCAAAACACGCTGAAAACGTTGCTTGCGGTTCAGTTACACCACGTTCTGTACCTGCAACTTTCGCGGTGTAGCCAGACAGGAAATAATACATTGCTTGCTCTTTAGATAACTTAGAAACGGGCGGCAAAATTCCAAACGCATCGCAGGTTAAGAAAATAATGTTTTGTGGTTGTCCCGCGCGTAAATCGGGTTCGTGATTTTCAATATGTTCAATTGGATAGGAAACGCGCGTGTTTTCAGTTTTAGAACTGTCGTGATAATCGACTTCACCGTTATCATCGTAAACTACGTTTTCAAGCAGCGCGTGACGGCGAATCGCAGCAAAAATTTCAGGTTCATTTTCTTGTGATAAACCGATACATTTTGCGTAGCAACCACCTTCAAAATTGAACACACCTTCATCGTCCCAACCGTGTTCATCGTCGCCAATTAACTTGCGTGATGCATCGGTTGAAAGCGTGGTTTTTCCTGTTCCAGATAAACCGAAAAATAACGCTACATCGCCGTCTTTGCCGACATTCGCACTGCAGTGCATCGACAAAATTCCTTCCAACGGCAACCAATAATTCATCATGGTGAAAATGCCTTTTTTCATTTCACCGCCGTACCAAGTGCCGCCAATGATGGCGACATTCTTTTCGACGTTGAAAATACAAAAAACTTCGGAATTTAAGCCGTGATTTTGCCATTTTTCATTGGTGAAATTGCTGGCGTTATAGACGTGAAAGTTTGGTGCAAAATTAGTTAATTCGTCACCTTCTGGACGAATAAACATATTTTTAACAAAATGCGATTGCCACGCAAATTCAGTAATGAAACGTACCGATTTGCGTGTAATACCATTGCCACTAAAACCGTCAGTGACATAAATATCTTTATCCGATAAATAGGTAATCACGTCAGCGTACAAATCGTCGAAAATCTCTGCCGAAACAGACTTATTGACGTTTCCCCAAGCGATGTTTTGATTTGATGGTTTTTGCTGTACAAAAAATTTATCTTTCGGTGAACGTCCCGTGAATTTCCCTGTATCGACGGTCATTGTGTCATTACTTAATACTTGCCCTTCCTGATTGGCGACTTCATGGTCGAAAAGCGCATCATAGCTCAAGTTATGATAAACCCGACCGACGCTGTGAAGTCCCAATTTTTCTGCGCTTAACTCACTCATTATTACGGCTCCTAAGATTTTATAATTGTTCTTTTTGCACGGCATATACCGATTCTGTAAATGTAGCCGAAATTAGATTTTTAGACAAGGATTTGCAGGTTTAACTCACAGGTGGAGCTAAAACGGTTCGGGTACCATTATTTTCTGCGGCACTCACCACACCAGCGTTTTCCATGTCTTCAATCATCGAAGCAGCACGGTTATAACCCACTTTAAAGCGACGTTGCACACTTGAAATCGACGCTTTGCGTGATTCTGTTACAAAACGTACTGCGTCATCATAAAGTGGGTCAGATTCACTGCCGCCACCGTAACTATTTCCACCACCAAAACTGTCACTTGAATCGGAACTTTCTTGCAGAATTTCTTTTAAATAATTGGTAGGACCTGTTTGTTTTAGAAATTCAACAACACGATGTACTTCGTGGTCATCAACAAATGCGCCGTGTGCGCGAATCGGAATGCTTGTTCCAGAAGGTAAAAATAACATGTCACCATTTCCCAAAAGGGTTTCCGCACCACCTTGATCTAAAATTGTTCGCGAATCAATCCGTGACGAAACTTGAAATGAAATCCGCGTTGGCACATTGGCTTTAATCAAACCAGTCAAAACATCGACTGATGGACGTTGTGTCGCTAAAATTAAATGAATTCCAGCTGCACGGGCTTTTTGCGCTAAACGAGCAATCAATTCTTCGACTTTTTTGCCCACAATCATCATCATGTCGGCTAATTCGTCAATCACAATCACAATACTAGGCAACGTTGAAAGTGTGGGAAAATCTTCGTCATCTTCAAGCGGATTTATCATTTGGAACATCGGGTCACGAATCGTTTCACCTCGCGCTGTCGCATCTTCAATGACTTGATTAAATCCTGCTAAATTTCGCACACCCATTTTTGACATCAATTTATAACGGCGTTCCATTTCACCAACCGCCCAACGCAAAGCATTACTTGCCTCTTTCATGTCTGTTACAACGGGCGTGAGTAAATGCGGAATACCTTCATAAACCGACAATTCTAACATTTTGGGATCAATCATGATTAAGCGAACTTGTTCAGGTGTCGCTTTATAAAGCAAACTCAAAATCATGGTGTTAATGGCGACAGATTTACCCGAACCAGTTGTTCCTGCAACCAGCGCGTGTGGCATTTTTCCTAAATCGGCACAAATTGGAATGCCCGCGATGTCTTTTCCCATCGCTAATGTCAGCATGGATTTTGATTTTTCAAACGCGGCAGATTTCAACAATTCGCGCAATGTCACCATTTCACGCACACGGTTTGGAATTTCTAAACCAACAACAGGTTTTCCTGGAATAATTTCAACAATTCGCACGCTGGTTACCGATAATGAACGGGCTAAATCTTTTGATAAGCTACTAATTCGACTAACTTTTACACCCGCTGCAAGTTGTAATTCAAAACGGGTAATGACAGGACCTGGGTGAAAACCGACTACTGTTACTGCAACATTGAAATCAGCCAAAATATCTTCCACAAGACGTGACATATCTTCCAAATCGTCCTGTGAATAACCAATCACTTTTGTGTCAATTTCGTCGAGTAATGCGAGCGTAGGTAATTTATTTTTCTTCGGGTAAATAATAGCTTTGGGTTTCTTTTCGAGTGGTTTTTTTTGAGATTTACTTTCAGCAGCGGCTAATTTTTCAACGGCCTTTTCAGCTTGCTCAATAACTTCAGTTTTAACGTGTTTGACCGTTTCGACTAATTTATCGAACTTTTTACTTAAAGGTGTTTTGATTGACTTATCGGTTTTTTCGACTATGTTTGATTGCTCTGATATAGATTGCGGTTTGGCTTTTTTTACTGTTTTTTTTTCAGATGCTGCTTCTTCGTTTTCTTCAATTTCATTTAATAATTCATCAAAATCGGCATCATCGGCATCAATGAAATCTTCGGCTGGTTTGATTTTTTGAGGATTTCTTTTACGAGTCACCGTTTTTTCTGTTTCATTAACCAACTGTAAAATCGGGGGCTGTGGCACATTGTCATGTACGATTTCTAAAATGCCACGATAAAACGTTCTGCCGACAGCAAAACTATGTTTACCAATAAAATCGAGTGCAGAAAGTAATGAAATTTCTGTGACTAATCGTAAACCCGCAAATAAAATTACTAATAAAAATAGCGTCGCACCAGAATTTCCAAATGCAATAGCTAAAGCGGTACCAACTTCTTGCCCTAAAATACCTCCTGCATTACGCGGCAATTCAAAATTTGTGTGTAAAAAATAAAAATTAAATAACGCATCAGCAGAAATAATTGTCGCAATTGCGCCAATCCAATGAAGCGTCAACATGATGCGAGATTGCTCAATTCTGCGTTGGCTGTAAGTTAAATAGCCTTGCCAAACGAGAATGAACGGAAAAACATAAGCGCATAATCCAAAAAAACTGAGTATAAAATCAGCTAACCATGCACCAAACATACCGCACGCATTTGAAATGGCTTGCACTGAGCCACTGTGTGTCCAGCCTGCATCATCATTATTGAAAGTGAGGAGCGAAATGAGAAAAAATAAAGCCCCTGCAATTACGCTTAACAATGCTACTTCACGCAAGCCTCGAAACGTTTTTTCTTCTATCTCTGCTGCCATAATTTAAATACCGTTGTTTAAAATTTATCAAATAAAACATAAGGCTCTATTTGGGTTTTAAGGTCTTCAATTTTTATATTGAAAAATCAATGTGTTATGTATTTTAATACTTGCTATATTTTTACAACACATCTAAAAACAAAATTATTTAAAATCAAATGGTTATGTATTTTTATACTTAGTTAACGAATGGAAAATACTTAAACATCATCAAAAAATAAGCAAAAAGACCTTAAAACCCAAATAGATAGTCCATACAAACCAATGCAGGTAAGCTAATTTTATGCAAAATTGGTAATTGATGATTTTAAAGTTACTTGATTTTCAACAACTTTTCAAAATCGAGATGCGTTTATTTTAACGTATCCTATTGATTTTATTACCTGCACTGGTTTGCAGGGACTACCCCCAAATAGAGCCTTCATTTTTATTACACAAAATCGCTATTATCCATCATTTTTGAAATTGTGGGTAATCGGGTGGGTTTGAACCCACTTTTTTCGCATGTCGTCAATGTGTAACTTCTAGTTTGGTTAGTTAAAGGCTTTGGTGAATAAATAAACTTGATTAAAATCAATATGTTGAATTTTAAAGCATCATGATTTTGTGGTAAAATTAACGCTTTTTACCCATTTTTTTATGTGCCTACAAAATACAATCATCTGATTCTAAAGGTTTTTATTTATGCACCAACGCCCATCACGGTTTCCAAGACTTTATCGAGCAAACTGCGTTCTTGCGCGTGTCCATCTTCACAAGGAAACATGTCAATCGCCAAGTCCAATTGCGGATAGTCCCTACAAACCAATGCAGGTAAGCTAATTTTATGCAAAATTGGTAATTGATGATTTTAAAGTTACTTGATTTTCAACAACTTTTCAAAATCGAGATGGCGTTTATTTTAACGTATCCTATTGATTTTATTACCTG
>CAINDC010000261.1 GCA_903847275.1 uncultured Pseudomonadota bacterium | reverse complement strand
ATCGAACAGACCGTTGTGATTTGAGTTTATTTCAGCTTGGAAAACGATTATTAAATTATTTTCTTCGCAACGGGCAAGCGTTGCCTCAATTCAGTCTGATTCTATGAAAAACGGGCGTAAAAAGTGTACGGTAGTGAATAAAAAAGGTAAAGCAGGAAATTTACGGATTGAAAATGGTGATATTTTTAAAAAAGATTTTATTCACCGATTTGATTTTTTAAAAAATATTACGATTAAAAAGCGAATTACGTTTTTTATTACTATTTTAGTTACAGTGATAATTTCTATCGGTAGTCTGGGACTGAGTGGAATGATGCAAAATAATGAAAGTTTAAAATCTGTTTATATTGACCGTGTTATTCCAATGTCTCAGCTTGCTTCCATTCAAAAAAATATTTTGAGTAATCGCGTGTTGATTACTGCCGCGCTTGCTAATCGCGAGCTTATCAAAAAAAATACGCAAAAAGTTGACGATAATATCGAAGAAATTAACAAAACTTGGGCGGCTTATATGGCGACATCTTTAACGCCTGATGAGCAAATCCTTGCGACAAATTTTGAAAACAATCAATCTGCTTTTGTGAATGACGGATTAAAACCTGCGGTTATTGCCCTTCGTGCTAATGATTTAGAAGTTGCCGATAAAATAATCATTACAAAAGTACGTCCTTTATTCGAGCCTGTTGGTGAGCAACTTCAAAAATTATTGCAATTGCAAATGGATGTTACGAAAGCTGCTTATGAAGCGTCTCAATTACATTATTACAGTGTGTTTAAAATAACAATTGGTTTAGTTTTCAGTAGTTTGTTAATTGCTGTCATGATGGGCTGTGCGTTGTATCGCGCCATTATTCGTCCACTCAACGTCACTGCCAATATGATTATGCGTGGCAATAATAAAGATTTAGTAGATAACAGTAAACGTGACGAAATTGCAAAAGTGTTAGATGCGTTTAAAACTACACAAGTTAAAAATGGTTTTAATGATGCGGAATCAAAGCGAATAGCAGACCAGAATTTACGCATTAAAATTGGTTTGGATAACGTTAGTACCAGCGTCCTGATTGCTGATAATGATCGAAAAATAATTTATCTTAATAAAGCGGCATCGAAACTATTATCGGAACTTGAAAAAGATATTCAGCAACAAATCCCGAATTTTGTGACAGCAAATCTTGTTGGCAGTAGTATTGATGATTTGAAAAATATTCCAAATCATAACTCCATGTTAAATAAGTTAAATAATAATTATATTTCAACTATTATGCTTGGTGGACATCCAATTGCTATTACTGCAAATCCTGTTATTAACGACCAAGGACAACGTTTAGGTGTGATTGCTGAATGGAAAGACAGAACTGCTGAAGTTGCTATTGAAAAAGAAGTTGCTGATGTTGTTGCTGCAATTGTAGATGGTGATTTTTCACGTCGAATTAGTGAAAATGGAAAAGCTGATTTTATTTTATTAATCAGTCAGGGAATCAATCAATTAGTCACCACGTGTTCAGATAGTTTGAGTGAGATTGTGCGTGTTTTAAGTGCGTTGTCACAAGGCGATTTAACTCAAACCGTTGATAAAGATTACTCTGGCACATTTGGACAATTAAAAAATGATGCGAATGCAACCGTTGAAAGTCTAAAAAATATTGTTCAACAAATTCAAGATTCAACATCAGCAATTAGTTCAGGTACAAAAGAAATTGCAGCAGGTAATAACGATTTATCACATCGTACTGAAGAACAAGCTGCGAGTTTAGAAGAAACCGCTGCAAGCATGGAACAGCTCACATCTACTGTAAAGCATAACGCCAATAATGCTAAACAAGCGAATAAATTAGCCGTTGAAGCCTCTGATATTGCTGGACGTGGCGTAGATGTTGTGAATCAAGTTGTTCAGACAATGGACGAAATCAATGACGCATCACGAAAAATTAGTGACATTATTTCAGTAATTGATGATATTGCCTTTCAAACAAATATCTTAGCGTTAAATGCTGCAGTTGAAGCAGCGAGGGCTGGGGAACAAGGAAAAGGTTTTGCGGTTGTTGCGACTGAAGTACGTAATTTAGCGCAACGGGCAGCGACAGCGGCAGGGGAAATTAAAAATTTAATCAATAATTCGGTAAGTAAAGTTACAGGCGGAACAGTTTTAGTTACGCAAGCAGGTGAAACAATGGGCGAGATCGTCACTTCAATTCGTGGTGTTACTTCAATGATGTCTGAAATTACTTTAGCATCCGTTGAACAAACCCAAGGAATTGAACAGGTAAATAGTGCTGTTAGTCAAATGGATACAGTTACACAACAAAATGCAGCATTAGTTGAACAATCAGCCGCAGCTGCAGAAGCATTAGAAGAGCAAGCGCGTAATTTGTCGGTTTCTGTTTTACATTTTAAAGTTGTTGGTGTTTCAAAAAGTGGAAATTCATTGGCTCGAAAATTAATGCCGACAGCTCAAAAATTGATTAACAACCCTGTAACCATTAACGCTGTAAATCATGATTGGGAAGAATTTTAATATGAAGATTGTTAAATATATCTAATGAGTACAAACACCTCAAGTTTGTTTTGTTTTAACACACCTTCCTTAATACAAAATTATGTCTGCTAACAAAACTCTGTTTGTAAAAATTTCCGTAAAATATTTATTTTTAGTATTGACTGGTTCGATTTTTATTACCGAAACACTCATCATGTTTTTTTTGGATTTTATTCCACCGATGTCCAATTTAAATGAAGCAATATTTGACGCTACATTATTGTCAATTTTGACCTTTCCTTTCGTTTATTTTTTTACTTTATGTCATTTTTTTTGCCAATTTGGTACATTTTCGATAATTTCCATTTTTTACGTTTCGTGCAATAGATTGATTTTAAAGAAAAATTAAATGTATAAATTTGAAAGTATACCCGCTCAATGTAGGTTACCAGCATGGTTTTT
>CAINDC010000260.1 GCA_903847275.1 uncultured Pseudomonadota bacterium | reverse complement strand
TCAAAACCGCAGGCTTGCGGCAACAACGTGAACAACAATTCAGTTGGACGTTGGGTTTTATGAAACGCATTTAAAACAGCGAGTGTTTGCGGAGGAAAATCTTTTTTGTGCAAAGTGTAAGCATTGAGCGAAGCAATGAACTTAGCGAGCGGTTTCATAATGTCGAGCAGCGTACTTTTATCCGCAATTTTACCAATGAACGTTTCCAAGTATTGATTAAACAACTGTGCTTGAATGCCTCGCATTGCAAAGGCTTCAACACTAAATAATTCAGGGCGTTTAATCAGAATTTCAAAATGTTCTTGTTGCATTGTTGGACAAAAAACATCGCTTTCATAAATGGCTAAACGACGATGATTGACAAGGTAATACGCCACAAACAATAACGGCAAAACCCCCGCTTTAACACCAAAAGGTGGTTGCGTTAATTCTGCATAAATATCGGACACTAAACAGCGATTTTTAGCTTGAATAATTTCGGTGATTTTTTGCCAAGCGGAATAAAATTTGTATTGGTCGTTTGGTAACGGTGCTTGAAACTGCCAGCTTCCATTATGAAATTGATGAATCTGAGTTTCTTTAAAAATCGCTCGATAAATCGCTTTTTTAGGCGGAAATTTATCCGCTTCAATGCCTAAATCTTCGCAATCACTTTTCGTTAAAAGCAAACTAACCAGTCTATTTCTCGCGCCTGTTGCTTGCGCTGAAGGTTTATCACGGTTAATCAATTCATTTTTTATAATAGGTGTATCGGGATAAATCGCATCAAATGCTTGTGATAAGGCATTTTGCAAAGCACGGCGATTTTTAACTTTCAATAATTTACCGTTATGAAACCAACGATAATTTTCAGGATGATCTAAAAAATGATGCAACAAACGCGCTTCTTCGGATTTAGCGTAACTCAACCGATTTTTAAATTCTCGTTGCGCGACAGGATCGTTATTTAATGCTTGATTTTCCTGTTCAATTCTCTCTAATGCCACCACTTCAGAAATAATTTTCGTCAAATGTTCAGCATTGTGATTTTGCAAAACATAGATATTGAGTTGTGAGTAATGCTCCTTAATCTAACCTTCCAAAGCATTTAATTGTTCTGCATTTCTCGTCAATCCAAGTATCAATTGCGGACTTGAAGTATTTTCTAACGCTAACAAATTCGTTGTTGAATCGGCATAAATTGGCTGAAAATAACGCAATGTCGCTTTATCAATCGAGTATTTTCGTGCCACAACAGGCAACAACGTTTTGCGTTTATTTAAAATTTCCGCCAATGATTCATGCCCAGCCCGTTACAACTCTTCTTCCAACGCACTTTCTAAATCAAAATCACTGCCTTCCCAGATGCGATATTCACTGTTGTATCGTCTAAATTGTAACAACGATTTTTGCGTGAGAAATTCCAGTGAGTTTTCGACTTGCGAAACAGTTGGCAAACAAAGTTCAAGTAATTCTTTACTCGCTTTAAAACCGCTTTGTGAACCGATGATATTAAATAAACCAACGGTTTTTAAAAGTTGCTGATGATGGTTTTCACAATCGCCCAATCGTTCTAACGCACTAATCACTTCAATCCAACGACGGTTTGTCGCATGGTCAAGTGTTGCTAATGGCTGATTTTGAATGAAATAGTCAAAAATTTCACAGGGCAAAATCCATTCGCCCACTGATTTCAACTGTTGCAAACTGTCTTTAAAACCATGCGCTTCAATACTTCCCAAATAGCTAAATAAAGTCCGTTCGTTCTGTGCCACTTTTTGACAAAGCACGGGCAAAATCAACAATGCCAACGGGTGCAATGGATAACACTGTGCAAATAACTCACTTGCAGTAACAATGTCTAACCCTTTTGGGAGTGCATTTTGAACATCTAAAACGGTAGCTATTTTTTCAGCTTGATTCGTAACAAGTTGAGCATCGTTTTGATTAAATTGGTTATGAAACGCGGCGGCGATAATTCGCAACGTTTGTTCAGCTGATTCCAAAAAAGAAACGCTTTCAAAACGTCCTTGAATCTTTTGCCATTCATTGCGTAGGCTTTCACCAAAACCTTTTGCGTATTGCTCAAAACCTTGGTGCATCAATACCAAAAATAGCAAATTCGCATCACTTTCCTGTGCTGCAAATTCAGCAATCGACTGTAAAAGGTAAATATCATTAGAGCTGGAATGACGTGCTTCGTATTCCAAAAATTTTCCTAACTCGTCAATGATAAGCAAAATGCCTGAGCCTTTTTCTTGAATAACAGCCGTCTGCAATTCCTTAAAAAACGCCATAATGTCACGGGCAGTTTGTTTATTTTTCGTCGCCAATAATAGCTTTTTTGTTATTTGATGTGATTGCCCAAAAAATGTTTCAGACGCTTGAAACATTGCATGAACAAGACTTTGCGTAAGTGATTCAGGACTGCCTGTAAGCAAAATGATTAAGTGTCCTTTCGGCTTTTGAACAGATTGAATTTTTTGAAATAACTCGGCATTTGCTTTGGTTAAAACATCATTTGCAACGGCTCTATTGTCATCTTCTTTTGCCAATAAATGACTGAGAAAATTAGCAAAAGAAGATTTCCCACTGCCGTAAGAACCAATGAGCGACCATGAACGCGGACACGTTTTTTTACCAAATGTGTGTGTCACTTTTTCGAGCATCAAAAATGCGCGAGTGGTTGGAAGGTAGGCTTGTAAAACGTCCTTAGAATTTGTGTCACGCTCTAAATTTATCGAGCGCGTGTAATGCGTATCAACGCTAATCCATTGTTCCATCATGCGTTGTAATAATCCTTTAGAAATTGTGATGATTGAATTTCTTTTAGTCTAAAAAGCTGACGATTACCTGCTGTTTCACGAATTTGATAATAATCAGGATATTGTTTAACGAACAATTCTAATTTAGAGACCAAATCATTTTCGGTTAATCTAAAAGCTGCTCCAACAGCGATTGCTTGATTTTTGCTGTATATCAATTCTTCAAAGGGAATTTCAGCTAAGTTATTACGATGATTAAAAATTTCATTAACTGCAAAGCCAATGATTTCAACAGGTAAGTTTTTTCTAACTTGTGGCACCGCAGAATACAAGCGATTCACATCCGAGTAACTAATTAACTTTAAATTTGCGATAGTCCCCACAAACCAATGCAGGTGAGAATTTAAGGCAGTTTTGGTTCAAAATATCCCAAAAAACGAGAGATTTTGATTATGACTAAAAAGTTAAGCGTAGACCTAAAATTATTTTGTCCACGAGAAGATTGCCCCTA
>CAINDC010000259.1 GCA_903847275.1 uncultured Pseudomonadota bacterium | reverse complement strand
GCGATGCGCCTAATTTTAAAATGCTAAATTTTAACCAATACTTCACCGCGCCCAATTTCTGCCATATCGCCCGCGAAACGTTGCACGCGATTAAAGGCATTTTCGCTTTCGGCAAAAGGTGAATTTAGTTCTTTAAATGAATCGAATAACATTGGTAAAAACGCCAACGTGTGTGAACCGCAATCGTTGAAACTCGCCGATAATTTTGGCATATTCCACAACAACAACGTGCCACGACGCATATTGTGACCTAAAAATTTACCCGTATTTCCCATGACCGCAATTGTGCCAGCAATCATTCTTGAACCACAATAATCCCCTGTTCCGCCTTCGATTAAAATCGTGCCTCGACGTAAATGATCGCCAACTCGGTCGCCAGCATTACCTTTGACCAAAATCAAACCGCCTTTCATGCCCATTTTATTGCCAGCCAACGCGCCACCTAAGAAATCACCCGCGTTACCACTAATTTCAAGCAACCCTTTTTTCATTTCACAACCTGCGTAAATTCCAGCATTTCCCAATACATTGATAATGCCTTTTTTCATGCCCATGCCGCAATATGCGCCCGCATCGCCTTCGACGTGAATAATTCCACCGTCTAACTCTTTGCCGATGTAATCGAGTTTAGAAAAGCTGTTTTTAATTAAAATGTGTGTCGAATCAAAACCGCTAATAGTAAAAAGTTCATCAACGCGCACTTTTCGTTTTCCACAATGTAATTTGATGGCAGCGATTTCGGTAGGGTCGAGTTTTTCCAACGCATGACAAACAAGTGGTGACATATCAACACGTTGATCGGGACGGGTTTTTAAAGTGAACGTTAACGCGCTCATGCCATAATCTCCTGTAAATGAAAATGGAAGGGTCCTAATTTGCCGCCGTAATTGCCTGCGCTGATTCGCATGATGCCGTTTGCTGAACCTAAATCGCAGACCGCTTGAATACCGACCCGCATCGCTTTGTCGATGTCTTCTTTACTCAAACCGTCGATGACGATTTCCATGACCGATTCAATATCAGGCGATAAATCCGTTTTTTTAGTTGAGCCTTTTAAGGTTGGACAAAATGCGTCATTGGTGGACGCGCCGAGAGATTTATATTTTGAACCCACTTTTGAACCAGAACGCACCACACCACCAGGGAAAGGCATAATAACATTCGGAATTTTTTTCATTTCTTCAATTGCTGCCTCACACGCTGCGAGGGCTTGCGGTTGTGATTGCGCTAAAACTAAGAAGTTTCCGCCACCAATTGCATCGACTTGACCTGTTGTGGCTTCGGCTAAAAATTCGCCGTCCATCACAGGAATACGCCAATAACGTTTGCCTGAAATCACTTTTGACGTTTGAAAACCATCACCGAAATAACGTAAATTTTTGCCCAATGGAATACGAATGCCGCCGTCAATTCCTGCGAATAACGCAGACGTTGGCGAGGTTAAAACACATTGACCTGCACGAGTTTCAAGCTGTTTTGCCAGTCCTTTTCCACCCATTGCGAAAATCATAATCGCCACACCAGGTCTGCCGTCAGGCGTTTCATCTGGCGTTAAAACGCGCTCGATTCCTGCTTCACAACCGCACGCAATCACAGACGTGGCGAAACCCGTCATGGCTTGCGCGGCAATCATTGCCCATTTTTCATTTTGCGCGGTGATAATCGCTCGCGTGCCTTTCATCGGAAAGGCTTCGGCGAATGTCGCGTCTATCGTGACACCGTTAATAATCATTTTTTTCTCCAAGATTTTTAGACAAATTCAATCAGTTGTTCTAATAATTCATTCGCTATTTCAACACTTAATTTGTAACCGCTGCAATCGAGCAAAAAATTGTAGCGATATTCTTCGGCGCAAACGCTAATAACTTGTAATGCCATAAAGTATTTATTTTTTTCGGTTCTAAAAGCGGTGGTTGCAATCAATTCTTCGAGCAACCGTTGTAATTTATGCGTTTTACTGTATGCACCAAATTCACTTTTGGTTTCGAGCAAATGTTTTAACAGCAACTCGAGCATTTGTTGATAATGAAAACAGTGCATTGCACAATCTTTGATACCTGATTTTTCGGTGAAATCAATCAAAACGGCATGTTCCCACGCTTTGCCGCCTAGGTTTTCAAGGTTCTCAAATCGTTTTAGTTTTTCGGCGTACATAATTTAAGCCTTCTTCATAATCCGCGCTTGTTCACGTTTCCAATCTGCATCTTTTGAAGCCGCGCGTTTATCATGCAATTGTTTCCCTTTTGCTAAACCAATTTCAATTTTAGCGCGTCCGTTTTTCCAATACATCGCCAACGGGATAATCGTGTAGCCTTTGCGTTCAACTGCGCCAATCAATTTATTTAATTCGTGTCGATTGAGCAGCAATTTTTTATTACGAACTGCTTCGGGTTTAATGTGCGTCGAAGCCGAAAGTAACGCCGAAATGTGTGCGCCTTGCAACCACGCTTCGCCTTTTTTAATGGTGACGTAACTTTCTTTGAGTTGTACGCGCCCATCACGCAAACTTTTAACTTCCCAGCCTTCTAAAACCAAACCCGCTTCAAATTTTTCTTCAACAGAATACTCGTGCGTCGCTTGACGATTTTTGGCAATCGTCGCATTTTGCGAATCGGCTTTTTTCTTTGCATTTTTTTTATCTGCCATGATTATTTTTTCCCAACCGTAACCGTTTGTAAATGTGTTAAATCCACGCGCCGTTTAAAAGCATCAGCGATTTGCGCGGCAGTGACATTTTGAATGTTTTGTTGAAAGGTATCCAAATAATCGAGTGGCATTTGATAAAACCCAATCATCGAAACGTAATTTGCCAATTCTTTATTGGTATCAAATTTCATCGCAAATCCGCCAACAATATTGTTTTTCGTGGCTGTCAATTCCGTTTCAGTCACGCCATTTTTCACAAAATCCACGAGCGTTTGATTCAAAACAGCTAAGGCTTGCGTGGTTTGGTCGTTGCGGGTTTGCAAACTCGCCACAAAAACGCCTTCTTTCAACAACGGCATAAACGCACTCGACGCGCTGTACGCCAAGCCCCGTTTTTCGCGCACCTCATCAAACAATTTCGACACCAAACTACCACCGCCCAAAATATGATTTCCTACATACAAGGTAAAATAATCAGGGTCTTTACGATACGTTCCCGTTAAACCGACTAAAACATGTGTTTGCGTTGATGGAAATTCGATATGTTGCGTCGTTGCTTTTGTCAAAGCAGGAACATCTGGCAATGGCGCAGGTTTTGAACCTTGTGGCAAGTCTGAAACCAACAAATTCGCGGTTTGTTCAGCTTGCGCTTTCGACAAATTGCCGACAATCACAACAATTGCATTCGAGGCAGTGAAATAGGTTTTGTAAAAATTTTTCGTATCGTCAGTCGTAAATTGTTCAACGGTATTCAAAACGCCTAAATTCGGATGCGCGTAAGGATGTTCACCATAAACTGCGCTGTAAAATGTCATGCTTGCTAATTCAGCAGGCGATTCTTCACGTTGTTTTAACGCCGCCAACGTGCGATTTTTTTCACGTTGAAAATCAGTTTCAGCAAAACGCGGTTTACTCAAAATAACACGCATCGTTTCAATGGCTTTATCGAAAAGCGGTTTTTCGGTCAAAGTTCTTAACGTGACATTTGCCATGTCAATTGAACTTGCAGCACCAAAATTCGCACCGACATTTTCAAATCGTTGCGCGATGTCTTCGGCATTCCAATCGCCTGCACCTGTATCTAAAATCCCAGTTGTTAAGGCGGAAAGTCCAAACTGTGCGCCATCTCTCGCGCTCCCTGCATCAAAAATCACTTGAATATCTGCCATCGGTAAACTATCTGTTGGCACAAAATACACCCGTGTGCCTTTTTCCGTTTGCCAATGTTCAATCGTTGCCGCAGAAAATGCACTCGAACTAAAAATAACTAAAACAACGCCAAAATAATGTTTAAAATTCATAAAAATAACACCAAAATCGCTAAAGAAATTACTATTCCAAGAGCAAGAACAAGAAAAATACGCTTTGAGGTGGCTAAATACGCCTTGGTTTTAGTTTGTATATTATCTGTTAAAAAATCATCTACGATGGTGGAATAAAAACTGCCACATTTTGAACAATTTAATTCAAGGTCGTGGCGTAAATGTCCACAAGAAAGGCATTTAGTCATGAAATACTCTTTATAAAAATAGGGATTAAATTTTGTTGAGACTACCATAAATCAACTGATTTATAACTGCAATAATGCGTTGGCAACTTCAATAATATCTGCGGCTTTAATTTCTTTAATAGAATCGTCTAATTTATTCAATTTTCGGGGATTCACGATAGACGACGATTTCAAAACTTTATTGATTTCAGTTTGATAAACGCGACTAATTGGCGTGCAACCAAACAACGTTATCGACGGCGTATTTAATCCCCACGCGATATGTGTTGGCCCTGTATCGTTGCCAATGACCAAATCGACTTGCGACAATAATGCTTTCAAATCATTTAAATCTAACGCAGGTAAAACGCGAATTAACGATGACTGTGCCGCCATATTTTGAGCGGTTTCGCGTTCCGTTTCATTCCCCCAAATCACCAAACAATTTTGTTTTAATTCATTGGCAACTTCGACAAATTTGGCGGCGGGATAATTTCGACTTGCCCACGTCGAACCAATCACAAAGACGATATTTTTCAAATCACGTCGCAAAAATTCACTCAGATCAATCGTTGGTGCGTGAAAAAACAAAAACGGTTTTTTCGCTAAAATATCTTCTCGTGAAATCAAAAAACCTAATGGTTTTGATAAAACCGCTGCATTGCGATCAATCGTATTTTCATCATAAGCACAGGCAATTTTTTGCGAATAAAATAGCGATGTTAATGGCTCACGGCTGGAATTTTTATCAAACCCTGCAACGGTTTTGCCTAATAATTTTGCTGTAATCGCTGATTTTAACAAGCCTTGTGCGTCAATAACTAAATCGTAATTTTCAAGTGCGTAATTTCTCACGGTTTTAGTTTCCTGAAAAATTGCGCGTTTATTCGTTTTTAGTGCTTTTAAATTGACCGTTAAAATGTTTGAAATGTGAGGATTATCGCGCAATAAATCCGCAAAACGGTTTTCAATTAACCAATCAATTTGAACATCTGGAAAATGAGCCTTGATAAATTGCAAAGCCACCATTGCGTGAACAATATCACCCAACGCAGATAATTTAACGATAGCTATTTTTTTCATAAATGAATCAACTCAGCAATTTGTGATGGCAAAATATCCGTTAAACATTGTCGATGCCCAAGCGGACAATCGCGTTTAAAACAGGGCGAACAGGGCAAATTTAACGTCACACAAACTGCCTCCGAATGCAAAGGTGGCGTAAATTTCGGGTCGGATGAACCATAAAGTGCGATAACTTTTTTATTCAATGCCGCCGCAACGTGCATTAAACCTGAATCGTTACTAACAACGGTATGAGCAAACGAAAGTAAATCAACGGCTTCTGCTAAATCAGTTTTCCCCGCGAAATCCACGCATTTTCCATCCGTTAATCTGTTAATTTCTTCGGTAACAATTTTGTCTTTTGCTGAACCGATAAGCCAACAAGCCCAACCTTTCGCAATTTTTTGTGTCGCTAATTCGGCAAAATGCGTTTCTGTCCAACGTTTTGCCGACCCAAATTCTGCCCCTGCACATAAAACTAAAATTGGATTTTTCAAATTCAAGCTGAATTTATCAATAACAACTTTCTGCTGATTCACAGAAACAGTCAAAGCGGGAAATGAATAAGTTGGTAATTTTTCATGTGAATTAAAACCCAACGCCACAAATCGTTGCACCGTCATTGTTAAAAGGGATTTGTCGAGTTTTCGTGCATCATTCAACAATCCAAAACGCATTTCGCCCAAAAAACCTGTGCGCTTTGGAATGTTTGCAAAAAAAGGAATCAATGCTGATTTCCATGAATTGGGCAACACAATCGCTTGGTCGTAATTTTCAAAACGCAATTTTATTCCCAATAAAAAACGCGCTTTTAAACCGAATTCGCCGTGCGTTAATGGCATGGTGAAAACTTGGCTAACTTCTGGCATTCGTGCCAATAAACCTAATGACCATTCGGGCGCAAGCACATCAATTTGACACGATGGTTGATTATTTTTTAGGGCGATAAATAGGCTTTGCGCCATCACCATATCACCTACCCATGAAGGTGCGATTATTAAAATTTTCATTAGTATTTTTAGGATTGAAGCATTAATTAACAGCCTATGAATGCTGTTAGATAAGTGATAATTAGCAAATGATAACCGAAAGCTAATTTTGAGGATTTGAAATAATAGTGGTCTGCATTAGTCATCGGCAGGTAAACAGTTTTATTTATGCACAAAAAGGAAACTATGAATCAATAAAGCACTGTATTGTCAATAAAACGATGCGTCTGTATAGTACGCTCCAAGTTAGTTATTTCATTTTTTTACACCAACCACAGAGACATTATCATGACTACTTTCACTAGAGACGTATTGATTAGTTTGATGTTTATCGTCGGCATTGTAGGCTTTATTTCAGGTGAATTTATTATTTCAACTGTATTATTTGCATCAGCCGCTATTTTTAGCAATGTACATTTAAACCGTCACATTTACGGTTAAATTTTAAACCCAAATATATATCTACCTCCTGATATTTTGTAACAAACATTGACTCCTCATTGTCCTGTTTGACCTCTTGCTCCCACTGCCTCAGGCATTGGGAGCTTTTTTTTGCTTGTTAATTATGCTGACGCGCTAAAATAGCGGCTTTTACCACTTTTAGAGATTTTTAATATCATGCGAACTTCCTCATTTCCTTTAAATACTGTCAAAGAAACACCATCAGATGCCGAGATTATTAGCCATCAATTGATGATTCGAGCTGGACTAATTCGCAAACTTGCTTCTGGTTTGTACACTTGGTTGCCACTAGGTTTGCGGGTACTGCGTAAAGTTGAACGAATTGTACGCACTGAAATGGAAAAAACGGGCGCGTTAGAAGTATTGATGCCAGGTCTGCAACCTGCCGAATTATGGCAAGAAACAGGACGTTGGGAACAATACGGGGCGGAATTAGCGCGATTGAAAGATCGTCACGGGCGTGATTTCTGCCTCGGTCCAACACACGAAGAAATTATTACCGATATGGCACGGCACGAAATCAAAAGTTATAAACAATTACCGATTACTTATTTTCAAATTCAAACTAAATTCCGTGATGAAATTCGTCCGCGTTTTGGTGTGATGCGTTCGCGTGAATTTATTATGAAAGATGCGTATTCGTTTCATTTGACCGAAGAAAGTTTGCACGAAACTTACGAGGTGATGCACGCCGCCTACACGTCAATTTTCACGCATTTTGGTTTGAAATTTCGCGCCGTTGTTGCCGATTCTGGCTCAATCGGCGGTGCAGTTTCACACGAATTTCATGTATTGGCAGATTCGGGTGAAGATGCAATTGCCTTTTCAACTGAAAGTGACTACGCAGCGAATGTTGAAAAAGCCGAAGCAGTCATGCCAACGCAAACTCGTTCAGCAGCAACACAAACTATGTCAATTATCGACACGCCGAACCAACACAGCATCGACGAAGTGTGTGAATTTTTGAACATTTCGGCGACGCAATGCTTGAAAACGCTCATCGTGAAAGGTGCAGAAGAAGGTGAATTAGTTGCGTTGTTATTGCGTGGCGACCACGAATTGAACGAAATTAAAGTTGAAAAATTAGCAGGCATAGCGTCACCGTTGCAATTTGCGAATGATGAAGAAATTCAACGTGCGTGTCGTTGCCAAGCGGGTTCAATTGGCGCGTTAGGTTTGACGATTCCAATTATTGCTGACCGAAGCGTGATAACGATGGTGGATTTCGTATGTGGTGCGAATCAAGATGGCAAACATTATCAGGGCGTGAATTGGGAACGTGATTTAGCGTTGCCACCAATTGCAGACATTCGTACCGTCGTTGAAGGCGATGTTAGCCCTGACGGCAAAGGCACGTTGACAATTGCACGCGGTATCGAAGTCGGACACATTTTTCAACTAGGTACCAAATACAGCGAAGCCATGAAAGCAGGCATTATTAATGAAGGTGGCAAAAACCAAATCATGATGATGGGTTGTTATGGCATTGGGATTTCGCGTGTGGTTGCGGCAGCAATTGAACAAAATCACGACGCACGCGGCATTATTTGGTCAACGAATTTAGCTCCGTTTCAAGTAGCAATTTGTCCGATGAATATGCACAAATCTGAACGTTTACGCGAAGCCACTGAAAACCTTTATCAAGAATTGGTAAACGCAGGCATTGAAGTATTGCTCGACGATAGAAAAGTTCGGGCAGGATTTATGTTCTCGGATATGGATTTAATCGGTATTCCACATTTATTGGTGATGGGCGATAAAGGTTTAGATGCTGGCACAGTTGAATACAAAGGTCGAACCGATGAACAACCCGAAGATATTGCAATGAGCGATATTTTGAAATTTTTGAAAGCAAAATTGAGTTAAAACAAAAAGGGCGGATTTAAAATCCGCCCTTTTTTTATGCAATCAATTTTAGATATTTTGTGACTACTCAGACAAGCCCTAAAAATCGGAACATTGAGTTACCGTTTTTCAATCTTCATTTTCTAAAGTATTCGGCAATGAAAACATCATTATTGCTGATTCAAAACTATCAACGATGTCGAGTATTGTACCAACACCAGCTACCGATAAGATTTTTTCAACATGGCTATCTGGATTTAACAGTACGATTTTTCCACCACGATTCTGGATAGCCTTTGCACTCATAAGAATGGTACGAATGGGTGCGATTAAAAGTGTGGGGGAATTCCATAACAGTTACGCCGCGACTGAACTACTCCAGTATTCTTGCCAATCATCATTGGCTCTAACAACTCGAAGCCTCAACATTGACTCGACATTATCAGTTATCCACCATGC
>CAINDC010000258.1 GCA_903847275.1 uncultured Pseudomonadota bacterium | reverse complement strand
GCATGGTGGATAACTGATAATGTCGAGTCAATGTTGAGGCTTCGAGTTGTTAGAGCCAATGATGATTGGCAAGAATACTGGAGTAGTTCAGTCGCGGCGTAACTGTTATGGAATTCCCCCACACTTTTAATCGCACCCGGTACGAATACCAATAGACGCAATAAAATCAACACCCGAAAGATCTAAAATAAAAAATTTACGAGGAGCAGCCGTCATTCCAGAAAACTTAATGTCTATTTCTGCATTGCCAGGAATATCCATTCGCCCCGTTAAATTTATTTTGTAGATGTCGCCATCTAATTGTTCAGAACTTATTTCCATTTGTGTACTCCAAAATTAAATAATTACAACGTGTTATGTTAAGAAAATAAAATAAAAATGCACGCGCCTTTAAGGCAAACAAAAACAGAGAGTCGTGTTGTTTTTTCCATCGAGCCAACGATAATGACATTGATTTGTTAAGCTACGCATCAATTGAATCCCTAATCCACCGATATTTAAACCGTCAATCTTTTCGTAATTATCAGTTAAAACTGCGTTGAACGGATCGAAAGGTGAACCGTCATCTTGAATGGTTAAACAGATTTCTTTATTTTCGTTAAATTCAAATTGCATCTGAATTTGATGAGATTTTTGATCTTGATAGGCATAAAGAATGATATTGGTAACAGCTTCATTTGCACAAACATCTAAATCTTTGGCAAGTAATTCGGGCAACGCTAGAGTTTTAAATACATTTTGTAACCATGCGTTCATAACCTTAAACTCGGCAAAGTCATTAAATATCCGTAGTTCAAATTTCCCAGTGGATTGCATTTCTTTAATCTCCAAAAATAAAAGTTATAACACCATTGTGTAACAAGTTTATGACATATTGGGATTGAGCGGTCGAAGGTAGCGAAAACACAGCATGGTTATGTCATCCGCTTGATCAACTTCATGAGCAAACGTTTCAATTTCATTCTTCACATGCTCAATAATGACCTGAGGGCTAGCTTCGTTTAAGATAGATAAGGTTTCCAACAATCTTTCGTCAGAAAATAAATCTTGTTGTTTATTTGTGGCATCCGTAACACCGTCTGTGTAAAGAAAAATACTGTCCCCAGGATTTAATTGTAAAGCCACAGATTTGTATTTTGCGTCTTTTATAAATCCAAGAACAATGGAACTCGGTATCGGCATAAATTCAAAACGTTCCGTATCTTTATTCGTCAATGGTGGGCTATGTCCAGCACTCGAATAAACAAATTCGCCCGTTACCATATTAAAAATTCCACAGCACAAAGTGATATACATATCAGAGCCATTATTTTCACAAAGGCGATTATTCAACTTTTGCAAAATTTTATGCGGTTTTGATTCGCGTGCTGCAATCATGCGTAGATGCGCCATACATTCAGTCATGTGCAGAGCAGCGCACACACCTTTACCTGTCACATCTCCAACAGCAATAAACACTCTTTCCGCATCCATTAGAAAAAGATCATAAAAATCCCCCCCTATTTCGTTTGCGGGTGTCATTGAAGCAAAAATCTCAATTTCTTTGCATTCAGGATAAAGTAAAAATTTTGTCGGAAGCATATTGGCTTGAATGTGACTTGCCATCTGAAGCTCATCTTTTAAATGCTTCAGCATTTTTTTCTCAGTTTCTCTCAGTTGTCTCATTTCAAGATTGATACGATTCTCTTTAGTCACATCCCTGATGGTCGCTATAAATGCAACTTGATTATGATGAAGCATTTCATTTACAACCAAATCTATAGGGATGACTGTTCCATCAGAATGAATCCCCTGAACTCTTTGCCGAACATGACCAATAATTTTAGGAATTTTTGTCGTTAGGTAATTATCGAGATAATTGTCGTGGTTACTAGAATGTGGTTCTGGCATTAAAATTTTAACATTGTGACCAATGAGTTTTTTTGAATCATAGCCAAATATCTTTTCTGCCGCTGGATTGACCATTTCAATGATGCCAAATTTATCAATGATAATTATGGCATCAAATAAATTTTCCATAATACTTTGGACTTTGAATTGAGATTCTCGCGCCTTTTCTACCAGTTTTTTTGCTAAATGACTCATAAAAAAAGCAGCTATAGTAGAAAATGTAGCTGTTACGAAAATTGTAATAAGATGGGATTCCCATAAAGTTAATTGTCCTTTGAAATAGAGTTCTTTCAAAACTTCATAGATTCCCATTGATAAAATAGTCCCCAAAAAAATGCAGACTAATTGGATAGGTAATTTACGGAATAGAATGTTCATATTTAATGAGGTAGCCCTGTTTTGCGTAAATTCCGCCATGTTAATTTTTACGATTTGGTGCATGCTAAACGTGTTTAATAATCAAAAATTTCAATATATTTCAAATTTTAACAACCTTGCACACGAATCAAGATGCAATTATTGCGTTTTCACTACCGTACACTTTTGAAATGTGAAATGATTATTTCTAATTTACCAATTCACTACCGTACACTTTTTACGCCCGTTTTTCATAGAATCAGACTGAATTGAGGCAACGCTTGCCCGTTGCGAAGAAAATAATTTAATAATCGTTTTCCAAGCTGAAATAAACTCAAATCACAACGGTCTGTTCGATG
>CAINDC010000257.1 GCA_903847275.1 uncultured Pseudomonadota bacterium | reverse complement strand
GCATGGTGGATAACTGATAATGTCGAGTCAATGTTGAGGCTTCGAGTTGTTAGAGCCAATGATGATTGGCAAGAATACTGGAGTAGTTCAGTCGCGGCGTAACTGTTATGGAATTCCCCCACACTTTTAATCGCACCCGGTGCAAGGCTGGTTGCTTGATGATATGAAACGCATTTTGGAATAAACAGCGTGGGCGCAGTCAACAGGAGTCCAATCCTCCAGCGAGGCACTTCCCACGCCATAAGTTAAAAATGAGCTACGACCGATTGAAGGCACAGTGCTTCAAGGTGGCACTTCCAAAATTCAACTCACAGCAAAATTATAACGCCAAATCAAAACAGCTTCACCACGATAAATAAGTTGTATCCTTTCGAGATGGTACAAATTTAACAAATAACGGTTTTAATCGAGCGTGTAAAATGACAGCATTTATACTCACAACCAAGCCCAAAATTAGCACAGGAAAACGCAATGCCCCTCCTCGATTGGCGCAACAAAGAAGCCGCCACACGCACCGTTCAAAAAGTCCCTTATCGTTTGCTGGATGCTGTGCCAGAACTTAGCGCAGGCGACTTAACAACCGAAAACCTTTTGATTCAAGGCGACAACCTCGAAGCCTTAAAAGCCCTGTTGCCGCTGTATGCAGGCAAAGTGAAATGTATTTACATTGACCCGCCTTACAACACCCGCAGCGCGTTTAGTCATTACGACGACAATCTTGAGCATTCCCTTTGGCTCACGATGATGTACCCGCGTTTGGAATTGTTGCGTGAACTCTTGGCAGAAGACGGCAGTATTTGGGTGTCGATTGATGACAACGAAGCCCATTATTTGAAAGTGATGATGGATGAGGTGTTTGGACGAAGAAATTTTGTGGCAAATGTGGTTTGGCAGAAAAAATACACAATAGCTAACGATGCAAAATGGTTATCTGATAATCACGACCATGTTTTGATTCACGCAAAGAATAAAGAAATTTGGCGACCGAATAAATTAGCACGCACAGATGAAATGAATGCTCGCTACAAAAATCCAGATAATCATCCTAAAGGCGTATGGAAGGCAACACCATTGCACGCAAAAAGCGGTACAAATTCGTCAGCATATACTTTTAAAAATGGAATTATATGGACACCGCCTGCTGGAACATTTCGCAGATTTAATGATGACTCGATGCAAAAGATGGATGCTAATAATGAAATTTGGTTTGGTAGAAACGGGAAATCTATACCTTCACGAAAAACTTTTCTTACGGAACTTTCTAATGATGGAACGCCAAGTCCAACAGTTTGGTTACACACCGATGCTGGACATAATCACGAAGCACGAGAAGAAGTCAAAGCCTTAAACGAAGAAAATCCTTTTGATACACCAAAACCAGAAAATCTAATAAAACGTATTTTTGAACTTGCCACCAACGAAAACGACCTTGTTTTAGATTCGTTCTTAGGTTCAGGTACAACCGCCGCCGTCGCACACAAAATGAATCGCCGTTATATCGGCATCGAAATGGGCGAACACGCACAAACCCATTGCCAACCGCGTTTGAAAAAAGTCATTGAAGACGAACAAGGCGGCATTTCGCAAGCGGTGAACTGGCAAGGCGGCGGAGGTTTTCATTATTTTCGTTTAGGTGAAACGATTTTTGATGAATACGGCTCGATAAATTCAAACGTCAGTTTTAAGGCGTTAGCCGCGCATATTTGGTTTTGCGAAACACAAACGCCTTTGACGGATTTTGAGAAATCGCCCTTTTTAGGCATTCACAACGGTACGGCGTATTACTTGTTGTTCAACGGTATTTTAGGCGACCGCAAGCCACAAGGCGGCAATGTGCTAACACAAGCGGTGTTTGATAGTTTGCCGCCGCATAACGGGCGAAAAGTGATTTATGGTGAAATGAGCCGTTTTCAAAAAGCGCGATTAGATGCTGAAAATATCGTGTTTAAGCAAATTCCGTATGACGTGAGGGCTGTGTGATGTTTGAATTAAAAAACTATCAAGAACGCGCCTTAAAAACGTTAGAAGATTTTTTAGTTGAAGCGCGATTTGGCAATGTTGCCGAAGCGTTTAAAAAAGCATACGAAGCGCAAGAATTATCGCCGATTGATTACCGTCATCATGGATTTGGCGAGATGCCTTATGTTTGCTTACGTTTGCCAACAGGCGGCGGCAAAACGGTTTTAGCGTCGTATGCGGTGAGTGTGGCGAAAAAAACGTATCTTGAGCAAGATTATCCGATTGTGTTGTGGCTTGTGCCGACAAATACGATTCGAGAACAAACTTTAGAAGCCTTGAAAAAAGCGGGGCATCCGTATCGACAAGCCTTAGAAAACGAATTTGGTTGTGATGGGCTGCGTGTGTTTGATATTGGTGACGTAACGGATATTCGCAAACATGAGATTGGACGTAAAGCACTCGTGATTGTTAGCACCTTAGCCGCATTGCGTGTTGAAGATACCAGCGGACGTGCGGTTTATGCTCACCATGAAGATTTTGAAACGTTTTTTGTAGGAATTACTGACTACGAAGGAAAACTAGAACGTATCACTGAAAAAGACGTACAGGAAAATGGATTGCAGCCACAAGACGTAGGCAAAATTAAAGCCTCGTTTGCTAATTTATTGGCGTTGCATCAACCGTTAGTGATTATGGATGAAGCGCATAATGCCAGAACAAAACTCACCTTTGACACATTAAAGCGTGTGCATCCTGCGTGCATTATCGAATTTACTGCTACACCTGATACGTCAAAAGAATCCGCCTCGAATGTGCTTTATCGTTGCAGTGCATCGGAATTAAAAGCTGAACACATGATTAAATTACCGATTGTGTTAATGGAACACGCTGATTGGCAAGCGGCAGTACGTGACGCTGTATTACGCGGTAAAGAATTATTGTTAGAAGCTCAAAAAGAAAGTGATTTAGTTCGCCCAATTGTATTGTTTCAAGCCGAAGCCAAAAATGGAGAAGTGACGGTTGAAGTTTTAAAAGCGCATTTGCTGGAATATGACCACGTTCAAGAACATGAAATTGCGATTGCAACAGGCAAACAACGCGATTTAGATGGATTAGACCTATTTTCGCCTTCGTGTCGAATCAAATACATTATTACGATTGAAGCGTTAAAAGAAGGCTGGGATTGTTCATTTGCTTATGTGTTTTGTTCCGTCAAGAACGTGAAATCTAGCACTGATGCCGAACAGTTATTGGGGCGGGTATTACGAATGCCTTATGCCAAACGGCGACAAAGTGAAGCATTAAACAGAGCTTACGCACATTTGGCTTCACCTGATTTTGGACAGGCAGCAAAACAACTCACCGATAAACTGATTGATATGGGTTTTGAAGCGTTAGAAGCAGTGCAAAATTTGGTACAACCTGATTTATTGGACGGTGAAAATCCTGCTGAATTATTTAAAAAATCAGAACCGACATTGCGATATGAAACCGAAGTAAAACCTGACGTAATGCAGCAAGAAAATATCGTTGTCACACCAACCGCAAATAATACCTTTCACGTTGAAGTCAAAGGCGAAGTTACGCCCGAAGTTAAAGTCCAATTACTCAAAACGGTAACAGGCAAGGCGAAGCAAGAAATCAACGCCAAAATAGACAGTCATAATCTTAAAATTGAGGTGGCGCGTTCACCGTCAGAACGTGGTGAAGTTTTCAAACCTCTACCATTGTTGTGTCACAAACAAAATTCATTGTGGGAACTGTTAGATAAAGAAACGTTTTTGTATTGGCGTGGTGACTGGTCGTTACTCGATTTTCCTGCCGAATTACCTAACTTCAAGTTAACGCAAACTGAGCGTACTTATGAATTCGATATAGAGGGTAAAAAAATAAGTTACACAAAAACAGAAGAAACGGAAGCCCAAAATTTAGACTTAATTGATGGCGGCTACACTGAAAATGAAGTTGTATTATGGCTTGAACCGCAAGTACGAAATATCAATTTAATTCCTGCTCAATTACGCAGTTTTCTAACAAAAGTAGTAGCTTATTTGACAAAGGCTCGCAGCTTACCATTAACAGGTTTGGTTCGAGGTAAATATCAATTAGCAAGTAACTACTCAGCCCCTTGCAAAAATCCGAGAATTCAAGCACATTATCGAGTATGAAAAACCTCTCTGATTTGACTCATGCAGATAAAGACAAGCTGATTACTGATTTGTACGAGCTTGTGGCTGAGTTACGTCTGATT
>CAINDC010000256.1 GCA_903847275.1 uncultured Pseudomonadota bacterium | reverse complement strand
GCATGGTGGATAACTGATAATGTCGAGTCAATGTTGAGGCTTCGAGTTGTTAGAGCCAATGATGATTGGCAAGAATACTGGAGTAGTTCAGTCGCGGCGTAACTGTTATGGAATTCCCCCACACTTTTAATCGCACCCTTTAGATACAGATTATCGACAGACCTTAGAAATACTCTTATGTGCAATTTGTAACTATAATGACTACATTATTTTTATGAGAACTCAAAACTATGAAAAAATTAAACTTATCCTCCGCCCAAATGATGGCAGCCGAACAATTACGATTAATTTGGAATGCTAAGAAAAAAGAATTGGGTCTAACGCAAGAAAAAGTATCAAAATTATGTGACTGGAAAACACAAGCTGCGTTTAATGCGTATTTGTTGGGGCGCGTACCTTTAAATATCGATGCCGTTTTACGCTTATCAAAAGTATTAAAAGTACACCCAACTGAAATCATGCCGGCGTTAGCAGATTTATTGCCTATCAGTACAATTGAAACTGCAACATCATCAAAAACAAAGCAGCCCGAAGATGACATTATTAGTATTTTGCGTAGTGTCATCAAAGATAAAAACGCACATAAAAAACTCAAGCAAGATATTGAAAAACTGTCTATTCAAACCACAGAAAAGGAAAAACAATCGTTAGAATTGGTTTTAACGAATTCCGAATTGATTTTTCAATTGATTGAAAAAGAAAAAGCGGAGTTAACAACCAAAACGTTACAAGAAAAAACACAACTTAGTGATATTGAGCAAGTCCAACATCTACAAAAAGTAGAAAACATTGGGCAGCTAACAGAGGACATCGCTCATGATTTCAATGAAACTTTGGCGTGTATGCTGGGCTACAATGAAATAAATAATTTCATTTTTAATGACATTACAAATGAAGCGTCAAAATCTGAATTGGCTCGAAACACCAAAGAAATTGCAGCAGCGGGACAACGTGCCGTTGAGTTAATTGAAAAAATTAGGTTGCTACTCGGTCATTAGTAAACTGCCGCCATATAATTTTGGCTTTCATATCAATGAATAAAACGACTTTACGTTATCAAATCAACAGCCGTATTTTGTTTTTAGCGGGTTGTATTTTTATCATCGGCGGAACAATCACACTATTGCAAGCTAAACGGGCTGTACAAGATGAAATGAATTCTTCGATTCATTTGGCGGTTCAGCTCATCGCTTTTAATCTCACGCAAACCAACGCCCGAACAGAATGGCTCGCTCAACTTAATGCCTTAAAAGAAACGCGCCATTTACGCATTCAACTCAAAGAATCATCTGGAAATGTGTTAAATGTTTCACAATTCGCCATTCCACAAACACAATCTAATCCACCTAAATGGTTTGTGAATTTGGTTGCTGGTTCGCCCGTCAAAATAGAACGTGCTTTGATAACTGATGATGGACAACAACTTATCGTGTCGATTGAAGCTAATCCGCTCAATGAAATTCGTGAAGTTTGGCAAGAAAGCGTGGCATTTTTTGGATTATTATTTTTATTAGTCGTGTTGATTTTTTGGATAATTCAGCTCGTTTTTAATCGTGTTTTAAAAGCCATTTCCATCATTATTCATGGTTTAGAGCGGGTCGAATTTGGTGATTATCAAAAACAATTACCTGATTTTTCAAGCGATGAAATGAATCGAATTGCTAAAGCTATCAATCACACACTCGAAAAATTAAACGCTAGCCAACAGGAAAATCGGGCTTTAACTCAACATAATTTAGGGATTCAGGAACAAGAGCGGCAACGTCTTGCTCAAGAATTACACGACGAATTAGGACAATCCTTGACGGCAATTAAAGTCATGACGGTAGCAATTTCGCGTGCAGAATCTAAAAATGTAATTATCAAACAAAGCACCGATTCCATTATTCAAATTTCCGATCATTTAATGCGTGTCGTGCGTTCAATGATGCAACAATTACACCCGTTGATTTTGACCGAATTAGGTTTAAAAGCCGCGCTCGATGATTTAATTTCACATTGGCAAATACGACATTCACATTTAAAAATTGGGTTTGAATGCGATGCAAATTGCGAATTGCTACCTCAAACCATAAGTATTCATATTTTCAGAATGGTGCAAGAATGTTTGACGAATACGGTTCGCCACGCTAACGCCAGCCACGTTTTAATAAATTTAATACTGGATAACAATCACTTTTTATTGCTAAAAATCACCGATGACGGACAAGGTTGCGACGCGCAGACCATCAAAAATGGGTTTGGCTTGTTGAGTATGCGTGAACGAGTACGAAGTTTGGGCGGCGATTTTTTCATTGAAACACAACCCCAAAAAGGCATGACGATTCGTGCAAAAATTCCTTTATGTACCTCGAAAAAATAACTGTTATTTTGATTGATGACCATGCGATAGTTCGGACGGGTTTTCGATTATTGCTTGCAACTGAAGCAAATATCGAAGTGATTGCGGAAGCAGAACGTGGCGAACAAGCGTTACAGCTTTATGCCGATTTGAAACCAGATGTGATTATTATGGATTTATCCATGGCGGGAATTGGCGGTTTAGAAGCCACACGCCGTTTGGTTTTACGCGATTCATCGGCAAAAATTATTGTGTTCAGCGTGCATCATGAAAATGTGTATGTACAACGCGCGATGAATGCTGGCGCAAAAGGTTACATTTGCAAACACGCACATCCTGACGTGTTAATCACGGCAATTAAAAAAGTCGCTAATGGTGAAATCTATATCGAACCGAATTTAATTTCTGACGCTGAAAATTCATCTAATTCGATGGATTATCAAACAATTATTAATGCGTTTTCGCCCCGAGAATTTGACGTGTTTTTATTGCTGGCGAAAGGTTTAACGGCACACACAATTTCCGAAAAATTATGTGTGAGTTATAAAACTGCCGCGAATTACGGCACAACGATTCGTCATAAATTAAATGTTAATTCGGGAGCGGAATTAGCGCACATTGCGTTATTGCTGAATTTAACGAAGTGAGTTTAGGAAAAAGTCCTATAGGTTTTCATGCGGTTAAACTTTAAAATGCAGCCAATTTCTTTGTTCTCCTCTTGCCACGTTGTTGGAAAATAGCGTGGTTTTTTTGATTAAAGTTTATGAAAAAAATTATTCACTGCATTGTTATTTTAACCATTTCACCATCGATTTTTGCCGAAGATACCCCCCAAGATTTAGGCACGATAAATATCGTCGGCGTTTCACCGCTTGGCGGCGGTATCGAAGCAGATAAATTGCCAACACCCGTGCAAAGCGTTTCCAGCGAGCAACTCGACAAAGCCCAAACGATTTCACTTTCGGAATATATCAATCGTTATTTAGGTAGCGCAACCGTCAATGAAGCGCAAAATAATCCGCTACAACCTGATATTTCATATCGGGGTTTTGTGGCTTCG
>CAINDC010000255.1 GCA_903847275.1 uncultured Pseudomonadota bacterium | reverse complement strand
GATGCAAACGTGCAAAACAATAATTTGTTGAACGTTGACGGCGCAACGCTCTCTGTCAATGAAAAACAAACTTTCGGATTAGCGTCGAGCAACATTCAAATTAGCAACAATGCACAGCTTAACGCACCAGACGGCAAAATTGTTATTGCTGCAAATAATCAAGCCAAAATCACGGATAGCGAGGTGAATGCCGATGGGAATGGGCTGGGAAAAGTCGCTATTTCGGCAAAAGACACCACCATTGAAAATAGCACCGTGACGGCTTCAAATACTGGTAGCGTGGATATGAAAGCAGGGGAGGGGGTTAGTATCACGACTTCCAATTTGAACTTAATGAATCATGCTCAAGTGAGTTCAAATTCCTCCGATTCAGGCTCAGGCGGTAACGTAGACATCAAAGCATCGGGAAACATTGAGGTAAAAACTGGCAGCGTTATTTCTTCACACAGTTTGGCTGGTGGAAAGGGTGGGGAAGTTAATGTCACCGCTGCGTCTTTAAATCTCGACGGAAAAGATCAAAGTGATAAAGATTTCACAGGCATTGCCGCCAATGCAAATCCAAACAGCACTTCGCTGGCGGGAAAGGTGAATGTGCAAGTTGATTCGTTAAACATTGAAAACGGCGCACAAATGAACTCCAGTACCTTTGGAGAAGGTGATGCAAATTCAGTCACCGTTAGCGCAAAAAATATCACCATTGATGGCAAAGGCAGTGCGTTTGCAACAGGCATTGGTTCAAATGCAAATCCAGACAGTAGTGGTCATGCTGGTAATATCGCAGTAACGGCTGAAAACATTAGTATTAAAAATGGTGGCACAATCAATTCAATGACTTCTAGTTCAGGCGATGCAGGGAGCGTTCAAATTGATGCAAAAACGGTGGCAATTGACGGTCAAAATAACAAAAACAAAGTAACAGGTATTAGTTCTGATACTAATGGAAGCTCTGGGAACGCGGGGAAAGTTGGTGTTAATGCAAAGCAATTAACAATTAAAAACTACGGTACGATTAGCTCTAATACCTTTTCTAGTCGTGGTAAAGGAGGTGTAGTTAAAGTTAAATCTGATGACATATATATTAACGGGTATGCTAACGATAAGCCGATACAGCTTGGATTACCTTCAGGCATTCTAGCCAATACCACAGGAATTGGAAATGCGGGTGATGTTTCCGTTGATGCAAACACCCTCACAATCATCGAAGAAGGTCGAGTTGCATCCAATACTTATGGTAGCGGTAAAGGAGGCAATGTGAATGTTCAAGCAAAAAATATAGTAATTGACGGTAACACTAAAGCAACGCCTATTCTCGTGGATAACGACAACAAACCTATTCTTGACCAAGACGGAAATATACAATACAAACCAGTATCTCCTACAGGAATTGAATCAAATACACTCGCTGGTAGTACAGGCGATGCTGGGTCAGTAAAGATTAACGCGTCAAATATCCTAATTGAAGAGGGTGGGAGGATTGCTTCATACACACGAGGACAAGGCGGAGCTGGTAACGTATTTGTAAATGCAGGTAGTATCACGATTGATTCTAAAATCTACAAAAAAGATGATTTTTATTCATACCCTGTCTTCATATCTGGTATTGCTGCTGCTGCAAGTCCAGCAAGTACAGGAAAAGTTGGTAACATTGACATTGCAGCAGGTGACTTAGTCATTAAAAATAATGGGCAAATTAGCATTCAAAATAGGGCAATTGTTGAACATCCAGAAATAACTGCTGCTGGAACAATTTCAATTAAAGCTGGTGATATTTATTTACAGAATTACAGTTTAATTAACGCTCAATCAACTGTGAACGCGGATGCTGGTAATATTCATGCTCAAATTTCCCGTGGTTTGTGGCTAAATAATTCAGCTGTTACGACACAAGCAGAAACTGGAAACGGTGGTGCTATTTTAATAAATAGCGGTAACTGCATTGATATGGTGAAATCAATCATTACAACATCGGTCAAGTCATCAACTGGAAATGGGGGGAATATTACGGTGTCGTCACCAAACCTTGTTCTAGACGATGGCGTAATTCAAGCCAACGCCTACAGCGGCCGAGGTGGTGATGTGTTGTTGGTAATAGATTCTCTTGTTGGAAATCGTCAACAAGTTCAACAAGCAGGTAAAAAAATTGATATTTTTCTGCCAAGTCATAAAGCAAAAGATGAAAAATACAAGGGGAAAACAGTGTTGCAAATTGAAGATGCAAACACGAAAATGTGGGACGATGATGATAGCAACACTGTCAGAAACGTGATTCAAGCTGCGTCAGAACATGGTTTGAGTGGTCAAGTCAACGTTACCTCACCACAAATAAATTTAAGCGGTGTACTAGCGGGATTAAGCACTGCACAGTTTGATCCAAATATCCTGCGCCAAGATTATTGTGCGATTGGCACAGGAAGTTCATTGACCAATAAAGGTTACGGGGCATTACCCGCTAAATCTTCAGATTTGTTGTATTAATTTGCATTGAGCACTAATACGATAGGGTCGGGGGTGAATAAATCGCCCCGCCGCAAGCGGACGGGGTATTTTCGGTTGAACCTCTTCGCGGACTGAAATTAGTTATTTCTATCATGCGCCACAAGTGGCGGGGAATTAACCGATAGTCCCCACAAACCAATGCAGGTGAGAATTTAAGGCAGTTTTGGTTCAAAATATCTCAAAAAACGAGAGATTTTGATTATGACTAAAAAGTTAAGCGTAGACCTAAAATTATTTTGTCCACGAGAAAATTGTCCCTACCGAAATGATTCTAAAAATAGGATAGTCCATACAAACCAATGCAGGTAAGCTAATTTTATGCAAAATTGGTAATTGATGATTTTAAAGTTACTTGATTTTCAACAACTTTTCAAAATCGAGATGCGTTTATTTTAACGT
>CAINDC010000254.1 GCA_903847275.1 uncultured Pseudomonadota bacterium | reverse complement strand
GGGCAATTATTTTTTGATACCACACTCAATATGCTTTATGGCAACGTCGATAAAGACAAAGAAGCTGACTTTGAAATTGAACTCAGTGGAGTAACCAAATTAGCGGCAAGCGATTTTGTGTTGTGATTTAAAAACGCTACGTTCGTTTAAATTAAAGAGAGTGCTAAATTTCTTTAGTACTCTCTCAATGTAAAATCGCTGTTGATTTACCAGAACTATCCTCACTAACATTTGGAGAATTATTATGAATAATTTTTTTACACTATTTTCTTTTCTATTTTTATTTACTACCACTTTTATTACAGAAGCTGCCGTACCAATTATTGAAGATAGTACCGCCGTTGCAACTACGTTTAAATTTACTGCAGCATTAAACACACCATTAACAAAGGGAAATAAAGTTAAAATCGATTATGGTAAAGGATTATCATTAATGACATGTACAACAAAAATTTGTACCTTGTCATCTAATTTTGTTCCTGGAGGTAGTACTAATCCTGTAGATTACAAAATTGGTGTTTATGATACAAAAAACATTTTGCAAAGCACATTACAAAATGGAACATACAATGTTGCAAATATGACGACAACTTTGAAAACTGTCGATACTCCAATCATTTCGGACATGAATCTCACGGCAACTACATTTAAATTTACAGCAAAACTAAGTACATCATTAACAACAGGTTACAAAGTAAAAATAGATTATGGAATGGGGTTAAGCAACATGACATGTTCTGCCAAAACCTGTACTTTTTCATCAAAATCCATCCCGAATAATTCAAATCCGTTAACCTATAACATAGGTGTTTATAATTCAAAAAACATTTTACAAGGCGTTTTACTTTCTGGTACTTACACGTTAAGTAGCATAAATTCTGTTCAAAATTCAACTGTAGTAATTAGAGTGGTGGGGACAAACCCTGACTGGGGGCAAGAAGAAAATCCAGGATGGTCAACGGCGAGTCCCGTTAAAGATGCTGAAGGTTACAAACTTTATGACCTTGAAATCGGGCATTACATTCCACCAAAAGAAATTGCAAAGTCATTTACTTGTGTTACAAGTGCATGTGATACGCCGGCTCCTGTTACGTCTTATATAACCTTATATAAATTTTCTAATAAATTACTTGATAAAAAAGCCACATCAATAATTCGTTCGATTCCTGTACAAGCCATTGAGAATAGCAGTCAAACAGCTCAAGCATTAAAAACATTGTTTAATTTAATATTGGATAAAGAAAATCCAACTAGAATTGTTATAGCTTATGCGGGACATGGTTCACCGTGGTCTACGTTTGAAGGTTCGATAACTTTTGACGAAGGTGCAGAATTGTTTGATTCCATTCGTCAAAAGAAACCTGGTATTCCTTTAATTTTAGATTTTTCAACGAATTGTTCTGTTGGTTATTTCGATTTTGCCATGCATTATTTTAATCATGCCGATTATTTATTAGCCTCGGATAAAAATGTAGGTGGATTCGACTTTAATTTTACATCGTGGTATCCAGGTTCTCCAGAAGAAATTTCCTGGAATGCTGCTGACCATAATTTTAGTTATGATAAATTCTTTAAGGCAACAAATTCTCTCGATCAAGCTTTTAGTGAAATGATTACTGCACGTCAAAATAGGTGGTTAATAGGTTCAAACTCAATCAAAGCCGATAATATCGAACAATCATTCTCTATCTATAAATTGAGTGAATTTGAAAAATTAATGAGTGAATTAAAAAGTAACGGACTCAATCCACTAGACTTATCTGAAAATTCTAATGATTTAGCTACATATGCGTATAACTCGAAAAATTCTACGCTGATTAGTCAACTTGAGAAATTTAGGATTTATTATGCTTCGGATCGAAATATTGCAAACTGGGTAGATGATAGCAAAGGTTTTTCTGTTGCTAGTCCTAAAGATTTACAGAGCTATCTCGACAACATAAAATAATTTGTAGAAATTTCAAAATTGACATTCTCCGCCGCCTTTAAGGCGGCGTATCAAAAACAATCGGATGAATAAAAATGAATATAGAAGTTACGCATTGATGAACCGATTGGATTATGCTTGAGAGCCGTTATCAATAAAAATAGCGATAGTCCCTACAAACCAATGCAGGTGGGTTAATTTTATGCAAAATCAGCGATCCTCTATTTTAAAGTACCTTGATTTTTAAAGGTTTTAAAAAATATCAACATCCTCTTATTTTTTATATCTTATTGATTTTACTACCCGCACTGGTTTGCAGGGACTATCAAAAATGCGATGCAATCACTTACTTCATCAAGATGATTTTTGACAGGCAAACTTAGTTCTTCATCACCATACGTCGAATAACTGCCTGCTGCGCTGACTAGACGCTGTGCGACAGGCGCAATCGGCAATCCTGTTTGATCACTGACGATTAAACTGGTTTGCAAATCATAAGGGAATCTCTAAAAATAGAGCAGAACATTTCGTCAAAATTTCCATGTTAAAATTTGGAGCTGAAATTTTATGAAATAGCTGGTTTTGTTGTTATTTTGATCCTTTTGAAGCATTTTTTTGTATTTTAAACTGCAATAG
>CAINDC010000253.1 GCA_903847275.1 uncultured Pseudomonadota bacterium | reverse complement strand
ATTTCGGTGCGCGTCTATTCTTTCGGATTCGCAGCTACCTCTCGTCGGCTAAAAAACAAGGTCACAATATGCTCGAGGCGTTAACTTCGTCTTTTCGTGGATGCCCTTTGATTTTGGTGGGGGGCTGAGTAGTTACGAAAAACTACACAACACCAATACAAAATCATTCTGCATTAGCTTGTTTCTTAGGTTGAACTACTAACCCTGCATCATCAATTACGCCGTATTGACGCATTGAACCTTGTACGATGACATTACAACCATCAGCACCGTATTCTTCAATACTACTCAAGGCTTTACGATAGGATTTTGCATTGATTTCAGTTGTCACTTGAATATCGGTATTGGAAACATTTATCGTGAGCGTGACTTTCTTCATGCCTGTGCTATCAACATTCGGAATACTCGCAGGGTCAATCACCATCGTTACTTTTAAACCTTTAGCCGTAGCGATATTGCGATCGGTTACTTTAGCGGGAGCAATCGATTCAGCCTTAACAGGTGTTGTATCAGCCGTTGGTACAGTGATTCTTTTTTTAAGTACCAATTTGGTTGTTTTGATTTCTTCAGGTATGGTTTCTGTCATGGAACGGATGAATTTCAAAATGAATGAACCGTATAATATCAGCAACACTTCATTAACGAAATATAACCATGCTGATAACTGAAACCTTAGACTGGCGCGATATTGTAAATCAACTACCGATGGGTGCATCGAAAACGTTAGCGTCTTGTTGTAGTGTGAAATCGTTTAACAAAACCTCTAAGAATCTAACGTTGAGAATCAGTGTTGATAATGCCAATGCAAACGCCAATAGTTCAGTGGAAGAATTGCAACAGGGGATTCGTGAAATTACAGGTGTTAATAAAATCAGCGTCACAATTAAGGTGGTTGAATCAGGTGAGATTGTTGGGAAACGAAAACACACGTTGGATGGTTGAATTTACGGTACATCATATATAAAGGAGTAACTCAGCAATTTCGTAAAATATCAGTGATCTTGTTTTTTTGGTTAAGCGTAAATCAAACTATAGATTATTTTACGCTTTCCGTTTTACAGTAGAATGCGGCTTATAATGCGTAAATAAAAGTTAATTTTTTAATTATTTTACATTTGTAAAGAAACGTTTTAAAATAACCTTACACGTCATTAGACGTTTTTATATTTTTGGCATTGTATAATCGACGTGAATACAATCTCACTCGCACAAAGAGTAATTTAAAATGAAAACAATTAAATTGACACCAGAACAACGAGCCGAACTTTTAGTAAGTGCAAAGATTCTTGATAAAAACGGCACCTATCACAAAGATTTTTTCAGACCTGAAACCGTCGCTAAAAGTAAAGAACGTAAAGCAGAGCTTCAAGCACAAGCAGGGCAATAATTGTGTATTCTTCAAAACCCGCGTATGTTTTTGGTTTTCATGGCTTAGATAAAGATGTTGGCAAAGCTGTTTTAAATGGAAAAACCGAATTACGACACAGTACAAATCCATACGACTGGTTAGGTCACGGTGTTTATTTTTGGGAAAATAGCTACGAACGTGCAAAGCAATATGCTGATGAAGATAGCCAACGTAAGCATTCAAAAATTAAAACCCCTTTTGTTATTGGCTCAATCATCGACTTAGGCAATTGTTTAGATTTGCTTGATAAGCAACATTTAGACTTTTTGGCATTTGCTTATCGTGAAATGGTACAAGGCTTAAATGAAGCAGGGACGGAATTACCAACTAATTCTCCTTTCGGTTCAAATGATTTCGACTTCAAAAAACGTGAGTTAGATTGTGCTGTTATTCGTTATGCCATCGACATTGCTAAATTAAACGGTATTAAATTCGATTCTGTCAGAGCCGCTTTTTGGGAAGGCGACGAACTTTACCCAAATGCAGGTTTTAAAACCCATAATCACATTCAGCTTTGCATCATCAACCCTGATTGCATCAAAGGGATATTTTTACCTCGTAAAAAACAAACCTCAAAATGACTTCAAATATCGGTTACATTCGCGTTAGTTCTAATAATCAAAATACGGACAGGCAATTAGAAGGCATCGCACTAGAAAAAGTTTTTACTGAAAAACAGTCAGGTAAAAGTTCAAACGATAGACCGCAATTACAAGAGTGTTTAAGTTGGATTCGTGAAGGCGATACTTTACACGTTCACAGCATCGACCGATTGGCGCGTAATTTGGTCGATTTACAAAACTTAGTCACGACAATTACCGCTAAAGGTGTAACGCTCAAATTTCATAAAGAAGGTTTAGCTTTTACAGGTGACAGTAACAATCCGATGAATCAGTTATTGCTTCAAATGTTAGGTGCAGTGGCAGAGTTTGAAAGGAATTTGATTAAAGAACGTCAAGCAGAAGGGATTAAAATTGCGAAGGAAAAAGGCATTAAGTTTGGTGCAAAGCCAAAATTATCTGATGAGCAGATTAGCGAATTGAAATTATTGATTCAAGCGGGTGGAAAGATTACTGAGGTTGCAAAACAATTTGGTGTGACAAGACCTACTGTTTATAAACATTTGAGCAAAGCTCTATGTCTGTAACAGAACGTCGGCGCATGGTCGAAAGCATTGACAGAAGAATGCAACAACTAAACAATGAAATCGAAATTCTTGTACACATGGCTGATTATATGCCCGATTTTCATCATGTAATGACCAATGCCTCTCGTCAAGAAATGGATGCGTTTTACATGGAATATGACGGTTTCTTTCGATTCGCCAAAATACTTGAAACACTTGCAATCAGTATTTCCGAAAATAAAGCTAAGGCTCAATCTAAAGAAAATGAAATCGCTAAAGCAATTGATCTACGAGTTCATCAACTGAAAGCACAAGGCATTGATGGGACTAAATTATTAGCACAGATGGTCGGACATCTACCAGATTTTCATTGGCTATGGAATACCGTTTCTGATGAAACGCTTGCATTTTTGTTTCGTGAATACACGGGCTTTTATCATTACGCAATGCTAATGGAAGAAGCTCACGAATCCAAAAATAAATCGTCTTACGCTCACTTGCCCGAACTTCCCGATTCAATCAAAAAAATAGTTTCTGACCTATTCAAAGAAGGGGCGACTATTGAACAAGGTTGTCAATCCATTATTGATGAGCAACACAAACGTGATATGTGGTTGGAAATTGAAATTATAGAAACAAAGCTGGAATGCTGGATGCGTTCATTTTCTGAATTACCAAAGCACTTAGAACACGCTAATGTTCCTGCTGAAAGCTGCTCAATCATGTTAGGCATTCTTACGCCTATGTGTGAGCGTATCAATCAACTTTGGAATCAAATTATTAGGAGACCATGAAATGCAACCCAATAACGATTTCAAACTTTCTATCACAGGTACAGAAACAAACGGGCATCAAATCTCAGTTGAAACATTGACACAAGTATTAACTGGATTACAAAAAACCGCTTATCTCCTTGCCGCAGCTAAATTGAATTTACCCGTACAAAAACGTTTTGTACCAAGTAAAGAAATCAAAAATAATTACACATTGCGTTGTGGTTTATCTGAAAGCGGTAGTTATGTCATTCCTATCGAACAATACAATGCCTCAACTGATTCGATATTAGGCAGCATAAAAGAATTGTTTATAGCAGTGAAAGATGGCTCGCATGAACAAATCTTAAAACTTATTCCTGATTCACGTTATCGAGAAAAAGTATTTAGAGAAATGGCACGGTATTTACCCAAGTCTGGTAGTAACTGGGGATTATCCTTTTCTGCCAATGGTCAAAGCATAGCCATTGAAAATAAAGCCGTTCGCAATATAGAAAACTGGTTAGTTCCCGCAGAAGAAATTGATACCGTAATGACTGTTACAGGTGAAATGATACGTATTGATTTTGCGAAAAATATCATTACGCTGAAATATCCGCCGACCAATAGAGAAATTGAATGCAGTTATGTTCAGGATATAGAAGATTCGATAATCGAAAATAGACGTGAATTGATTCAAGTAACAGGACGTTTCACACTTGATACCGATGGACATCCTAAAACGTTAAGTGACGTAACACGGATTGAACCTGTTGATTTAAGTGAATTTACATTTGAACGAATTACACAAGATGAAAGGGAATTGATATTTTTATCACCTTTAACACTTGAACCCATGTTAGATGAAAGCAAACAACTTTTTGTGATTACTGATGATTTGCTCAATCTCGATGTTTATGCTCAAACACGCGAACAATTAGCCGACGATTTAGAAAGTGAATTATTTTTTCTGTGGGACGAATACGCTCAAGAAGATTCTGAAAACTTAACAGCAAAAGCTAATCAGTTAAAACAAGAACTCTTACAACGTTGCAAGGAGAATTTCCATGCCGCGTGAAAAGAAAAGTGTTGAAGAAGGTTTGAAAAACAAAGGATTTAAACTCAAAGAAGGCGATCATCATCGGTTTATTTATTACACGATAGACGGTAACAAAAAATCATCCGTAATAACTAAAACCAGTCATACGCCTAAAATGAAAGAAATCCCTGATAATTTAATCAGTCAAATGGCAAAGCAATGTAAATTGTCAAAATCTGATTTTTTAAATTTGGTCGATTGTCCTTTGTCGCGTGAAAAATATGAAGCGATTTTAAAAGCCGACGGTGAGTTAAATTAAATTTTCAGATTTGAGACTACCACAACTGTAAAGATAAACTTTTGATGTTACTTTTTGTTTTTATCTAAATCATTAGTGATTTTTTGAGGTATTTTTTTGATTCATCAACCTATCAAACTCATTCTTCATTTCAGTTTCATTCGGTAAATTTTCAGGTTTCGGTTTAAGCGTTGGTGAATCAGTAATTGCAGATTCGATATTTTTTGACGTTTCTTTCGCTTGTTTCACCTTCGCTTCACTGGTTTTTACCACTGCATAAACACTATCATTTTCAATGCAAACGTTAGCATCCATCACTCCTGCTATCTTCTTTTCATCACCTTTAAATAATGGCGATTGAAGTAACAAATTTCTCGCCAACATTCTCGCTTCACTGGTTGCAATATCAACTGATGCACCAATTGTCGATTCTGCTACAGCAACGGTTATTTCAACATTCGTTTCATCGTGATAGGTACTTAAACCAACTGGATAAGTTGTGCAATTTTGAACTGTATTTTCAGTGGCAACAGATAAAACTGTCCAACTCATCAACGTAACGAAAAGACTTTGTTTTTTATAACAGTGTTTCATCATTTTTTGTACGTTCAATTCTGAAAACTTAATGCAAAACTGAACGTATCAATCAAATTTCTGAATTAGAAATTTTGCAAATTCGTAGTATTGTTGAAACCATCATGCCCTTGCATACCGCCTGACGTTCTAGGAGAAGGTCCTGAAGCAGAAGTTCCCGATGAAGCACTTGGTGCTGTATTTGATGAATTCGGTGTTGGTGAAGCCGATAACGATTTTCTCACTGAATCTGACAAAATTCCTGCGTTATCAATAGTTTCAGGCTTAATGCCAACTGTCACACGAACTTCATAACCTTTCGTATAACAATCTCCCAACGGCACAATTCCACGCATAAGAGCTTTAGCCGATGTACCTGTTTTTTGCATATATTCACGAACGGTTTTTAACGTTGCATCCTTTGTATTACCTTGCAATGTTGACGTATCGTTAACCGCTTTAGAGCTAGTTGTTTCAGATGAAATGGCTTCTTCCAAAAGGTGAACAATTTTCGCTTTCGCTTCTAAAGTGGCTTCATCACGAGCTGCATTTATCGCACTAATATCGTCAAAAGACACACTCGCCGATGCCGTTGAAACAATTTTAACGCCGCCCTGAACTGGTTGTGGTGGGGGCATTCCAACGCTATACGGATATTCCTCACAAGATGCCGCATTTGCTGTAGGTACAACAGAAATTAGCCCCAAAAAGGTTGCCGTTAAAAGAACGTGTTTTTGCTTCATTTTCATTTCCTTCATTTGTCGAGAGTGACTGTTATTTTATACATTTGTTTCATTGTTTCAGTATCCACTTCTAAAACAACATAAAAACTTCTATGTTCTTCTATCATAGAAACGATAGGGTCATAAGTTGTAAGTATCCACACAAGGCTTTTAACAGAGCCTGTATTTATTAAAACCCAAGGAGATTTATTTTCTCCCCTTGTTCCTCTTTCAAAATAAATTCTAAATTTGTTACTCCCATCTAACGAGTAAATTTGTAATGGAGAATTACTGTCATTATTTATAGTAATTTTTAAATTTAAGTCAGATTCTTTGTAACTACTCAGCCCCTTGCAAAAATCCGAGAATTCAAGCACATTATCGAGTATGAAAAACCTCTCTGATTTGACTCATGCAGATAAAGACAAGCTGATTACTGATTTGTACGAGCTTGTGGCTGAGTTACGTCTGAT
>CAINDC010000252.1 GCA_903847275.1 uncultured Pseudomonadota bacterium | reverse complement strand
CAAAAGTCCTTCCATTCGTTCACGCAGTTCTGGATGTTCATTTAGGCGGTTGAGGAAAATTTGGTCGTTTTTAGTCATGGTTTCTGTCAATTTAAATAACGATATTCTACTAAATTCCCCACACTTTTAATCGCACCCGGGTGTATCTTGTGGATTGCCAGTGCTAGTGCTTGCAGCAAAAGCTGGAGATAATGCAGAAGATAAGAGTACGAGTGAGAGAAGTTTTGTTTTCATGATATTTTCCTGAGATTATTTAATTTTAGTCGTTTTAAATTACTGTCTAATAAGCAAATTGAGAAATCCTAGTATTTTGTAATTGTCGTGATGATGCGACTCATGTTGTTTGAATTGTTTGTATCATTATCGGTTTTTACTAAAGCCCCAACGCTGGTTGCACCACGTCTTGAGTAATTCACGGTTATTGAATTACTAACGCTTGAACCTGCATTAACACTTCCGAGTGAGCAAGTAACATTAGCCCCATTTACTGAACAACCAGAAGGCAAAGAAGAATAATTTGTCCAACGTGGCGGCATCATATAAATCAACGAAACATTGTTAGCCGTTGCTGTCCCTTTATTTGTGACAGTAGCGGTATAAGTTAAATCTGAACCCATTTTTACGGAACCTAAATTTGCGTTAATCGTTGGGGTTAAATCTACATTTCCTGAAGTGGTTGAATTGGTGTTATTTACCGTACTACTAGATTTTTCTGCGGATAGAAGCGTACCCCGTACTAACCGAGCGGCGTATAGCTTACTTTTCGGATTGTTATACGGGTCACCATAGCCAACGTCAAAATTAACAAACCAAGCATATTTAGAGCTTTCTGCAGATTCAGTTATTGTCCAGAATGAAGCATTTGGCGTATAGGGAAACACAATTGAATTAGTTGCTGGCTGCACACTAGAATAATCAACAATTGTTCGTAGTTCGTAGTGTGTGGGTAATCGCCAATCTGTTTGTCCTGCAAAATTACTTGTTAATTTCGCAGCATCATCGTATGTGAAAGTTGTGGCTCTACCATCACAAAAACCACCAGGATTCCATGTCTGTCCAACCGAACAACGCTGCCATGTAAGTCCTGTAGTAACATGCGTAGCCGTTCCGTCGTTATTGTCAGAAAAGTCAGTTAAACGTAAAGATATGGGCGCGGTATTTCCTCTTACTAAATAGACAGCACAATCGTGACTATCTTTTAAATCTTGCCAAATTCCGCCACTTCCAGGACCCATGAACCAAATACGATCTTCGTTGCCAGCAAAAGTTGTGGATGAACAAAAAAGATTACTACCACTCCTTTGGGCGTTTGGAAATAAAGCATTATTAATTGCAGGATAAAATTTCCGTACATCAACAATCGAATTTAATTCGACGATATTTGGCACCCTCCAATCTGTTTTTCCAGCAAAATTACTGGATAGTTTCATCGCCGCATCCCAAGACATTGCCGTTGGGTCTCCAAGACAGGTTCTATTGGTATTATCCCACGTCATCCCTACCATACACGCTTGCCAAATTAAACCAGTATTGGTATTTGTGACCGTACCATCTCCGTTGCTAATAAAGCCATTTACAGAAGTTGTGAAACCAACAGCAAAAGCGTTGGTAGAAAATGCAACAACTAACAAAATAGATGATAGTTTTAATTTAAATGACATTTTTTTCATAATTTTATTGGAATTGATTATTTTTAAATTATTGTTTTAACGAGCAAATTGAGAAATCCTAGTATTTTGTAATTGTCGTGATGATGCGACTCATGTTGTTTGAATTATTTGTATCGTTATCGGTTTTTACCAAAGCACCAATGCTAGTTGCATCTAACTCTGATTGAACTGGGCATTTTAGATTTTTCATACTGTCAGGATAGCTGATTTTTGGAAGGCTGAATAGTTACGTAAAACAAGCCTTGAAAAATCTGTCGTAGATGACTTATTGAGTCGTTATGATGACCTTGTGAATTTGTGATTAAAATCTTTTCCAGTCCAACCGCATGAAACAGGTAAAAAAGGACGACAAAAGCAGCATGAAGCCACCACAAGTTGAAACCGAAGTCTGGCGATTTATCACGGATTGGCATGTCCCATTTGATAATAATCAATCTGAGCGAATGGTTCGACCTGTAAAGGTCAAAATAAAAGTGATTGGTGGATTTCGATCTGTCGATGGCTCAGAGGCTTTTTGTGTCATTCATTCCATCTGGGAAACCAAAAAGCTGAACAACATCAATCCGTTTGATACTTTACGAGGTGTTTTTGCAGGCTGAGTAGTAACGGATTTTATTTTTAAAAAAGTGGAAATTATTTATCTGAAAATCTATAGTTGAAATGACATAATAAGATAAAACCTTTAAATTCATTAAGATACGAAATTTATTTCCTATTCTCCTTAAGTCAACAGTATTGCATCAGGAGGTAGCCCTGATGAACGAACCGTGAGTAAAAATTTAAACTGGACATTAAACTCAAAACCTGTAGAATTGACATTCCAATATGGGGCTATAGCTCAATTGGTAGAGCGCAACACTGGCAGTGTTGAGGTCAGCGGTTCGATTCCGCTTAGCTCCACCAAAGTATAAAAATTAAATCTAGTCCCCATCGTCTAGTGGCCTAGGACACCGCCCTTTCACGGCGGTAACAGGGGTTCGAACCCCCTTGGGGACGCCATTTTTAGATTAACATTTTAAAATTTTCAGAATATCTAGTCCCCATCGTCTAGTGGCCTAGGACACCGCCCTTTCACGGCGGTAACAGGGGTTCGAACCCCCTTGGGGACGCCACATACCTCCGCTGTAACTTATCATTATTTCTTAAATAAATCCAATTTTTACCACGCTGGAATTCTGTCATGAGTCTTTTGCCTGAACATTTAAAATACGCTTTATCCCACGAATGGACGCAAATCGAAGACGATAGCGTCGTGCGTGTTGGCATTACTGATTTTGCACAAGAGGAATTGGGCGATTTAGTGTATGTCACCTTACCTGAAATTGGGCAACACGTTACAGCAAACGAAAGTTGCGCCACGATTGAATCAGTAAAAACAGCTTCCGACATTCACAGTCCCGTTTCAGGTAAAATCGTTGCCATCAATCAAGCGGTCATAGATAATCCAGAGAAAATTAACGATTCGGCTTACGAAGCGTGGTTATTTTGCATCAAAGCCGACGATTTGACAGAAATAGAAAAATTACTTTCACATACCGCTTACGACGCCATGATTGCGGGATAATTATGGCAAATCAAAACGCAAAAGGTTTAAAACGTATTTACAACGCTGCATTTTTTTCAGCCGCGGGTTTCAAAGCCACTTGGCAACATGAAGAAGCCTTCAGGCAAGAAGTTTTACTGCTAATCATTTCCTTTCCCACTGCAATTTATTTAGCTAAAACATCGATTGAAATGTTGTTATTAATTGGCAGCGTGATTTTAGTGTTGTTAGTTGAGCTATTAAATTCTGCTGTTGAAGCTGCAATTGATAGAATTGGTTTAGAGCATCATGAACTTTCTGGACGCGCCAAAGACATTGGTTCTGCTGCTGTTATGTTGTCACTAATTTGGGCTGCAATCACTTGGTCTGTTATTTTAATTTTTTAAGAGAGATTTTATGAGCGCATTAATCTGCGGTTCGATGGCGTATGACACCATTATGGTGTTCCACGATAAATTTAAACATCACATTTTGCCTGAAAAAGTTCACATGTTGAACGTATCATTTCTTGTACCTACAATGCGGCGCGAATTTGGCGGTTGTGCGGGAAACATAGCCTACAATTTGAAATTATTAAATGAAGAACCCTTGATTATGGCGACTGTGGGGCATGATTTCGAGCCTTATGCTAAATGGCTTAATCAACATAAAATCAACAATCAATATATTCGTGTCATCGAAAATCAATTTACGGGACAGGCTTATATTACTACTGATGAAGACGATAATCAGATTACCGCATTTCATCCTGGAGCAATGAATTTTTCACATGAAAATTCAATTCCAACAGATAAAAATTCCATTCGTATCGGTATTGTTTCGCCTGATGGTAAAGACGGAATGCAATCGCACGCAAAGCAATTCGCTGAACTAGCAATTCCGTTTATTTTTGATCCAGGTCAAGGTATGCCCATGTTTGATGGTGCGGAATTATTGACCCTTATTGAGCAAGCAACATGGTTGACATTAAACGATTATGAAGCTGAATTGATGCAAGAAAAAACGGGGTTATCGTTGGCGCAATTGGCTGAAAAAGTAGAGGCATTAATCATCACACAAGGCGGTGAAGGTTCGACGATTTATACCGAAGGCAAACAAATTAAAATTCCAGCGGCACCCGTTACAAATACTGTAGACCCCACAGGATGCGGCGATGCCTATCGCGCGGGTTTGCTGTACGGTTTATTGAATGATTTAGATTGGGAAATCACAGGACGCATTGCGTCGTTAATGGGTGCAATCAAAATCGAACAGCACGGCACACAAAATCACTCGTTTGATTTTGAAACGTTCAAACAACGTTATCAAGATGGCTTTGGCAGCAGCCTCTAAATAATTCATGCTTAAAAATACACAAAATTTGCTCGATATTATGGCGCAATTGCGTCATCCAGAAACTGGCTGCGCGTGGGATGTTAAACAAGATTTTGCCAGTTTAATTCCTTATGTTATCGAGGAAGCATACGAAGTTGTTGATGCAATTGAACGTGAAGATTTAGACGATTTGCGCTCTGAATTAGGTGATTTATTATTACAAGTCGTGTTTCATTCACAAATTGCCAATGAACGCGGTTTGTTTTCGTTTGAGCAGGTTGCCGAATCCATTGCAGATAAATTGATTCGCCGTCATCCACACGTTTTCGCAGATGCCGTTTTTGAAACCGATGCCGAACGTCATGCCGCGTGGGAAAAATCCAAAGTAGACGAACGTAAAGAAAAAAATCCTGAATCAGCAAGCGTTTTATCTGGCGTAGCGCGTTCACTGCCAGCCCTTTTGGAATGTGAAAAAACTCAAGATCGGGCGGCTCAACATGGTTTTGATTGGAAAACAGTACCGCCCGTTTTTGACAAAGTTTTGGAAGAATTAGACGAAGTCAAAGAAGCATGGGAATCGGGAAATCAAGCGCATATTCAAGAAGAAATTGGTGATTTATTATTGGTCGTCGTGAATTTAGCACGACATTTAAACGTTAATCCTGAAATCGCTTTAAAACAAAGCACACAAAAATTTTCTAAACGTTTTCATTACATTGAAAAACACGTTGCCGCATCGGGGCGAGTTTTGAAAGAATGTGAATTAGAGGAATTAGACGCGCTTTGGAATGAAGCAAAACGTCAGAAGTTCTGATAATTCCTGCAAACCAGTGCAGGTGGGGTGCGATTAAAAGTGAGGGGGATTTCAAAAAAGTGGATGTGTTTCAACTCTGTGGATATTTTAAAAATCAAATAGTTACAATATTTTTATGCGGCTTTCAGCGTATATTTTTTGCTAAAATTGACCAAAATTTATGCGTTAGAAAATAAATCGCCCCGCCGCAAGCAGCGGGGTATTTTCGGTTGAACCTCTTCGCGGACTGAAATTAGTTATTTCTATCATGCGCCACAAGTGGCGGGGAATTAACCCACCTGAGATTAACCCACCTGAGATTAAAAATTTCATTAAAAATCATGTCGTTAAGTTTTTTACTGGTTGAATAAAATCAAAATAATGACATTGTCATTATTTCTTCTAGCCCTTTATTTTCAAGGCTTATATAGCATCCACAGAGTTGAAACACCTCCCTTTTTTGAAATCCCCCTCACTTTTAATCGCACCCATCCCCAAGTGATCTAAACGTTCTACTGAGCAATTTGTAACTGACATTTTTTACCTGCGAAAGCTGTTGAAAATTTACGCAGATTTTAAATCAATTTTTTGGATAATGAGAGCCGCTCAATGTAGATTGACACCTATCGCGGTGTGGGTTAGGGTAAATCCGTCTTAAATTTAATCTCTTCGGGTTAATTCCCCGCCGCTTGCGGCGTATAATGAGGGATGAGCCATATACATAAAAGGTAACTACTCAGCCCCATAACAAAAATAAAAATGCTTTAAAATCATTGTGTTAAAAACCACGTCAATCGTGATAAATTTTTTCTTAAAATTTTAAATTTCATAACCTATTGATTTGTATAAAGCGACAAAGTTTCAACTTT
>CAINDC010000251.1 GCA_903847275.1 uncultured Pseudomonadota bacterium | reverse complement strand
TTCAATACGTCTAATCGAATCAATCAAAACTATGAGCCAAAACACCAACAACCAAGCCGCCTTCATTTGGTCATTAGCGGATTTATTACGCGGCGATTTAAAACAAAGTCAATTCGGTCGAATCATCCTCCCCTTCACATTGCTGCGCCGACTTGAAGGCGTTTTAGCAGATAAAAAAGAAGCAGTACTGACAGAATTTGACAGATTGCAAGCGATGAATCTGCCTGAAGAAGCACAAGAAAAGTTTTTGCTCAAAGCCACTGGTGGCTTGTCGTTTTTCAATACCTCGAAAATGGATTTATCGAAACTCGGTGAAGCCAATATCGCGTCGAACCTTGAATCCTATATCCTCGCTTTTTCTAAAGATGCGCGTGAAATTTTTGAATACTTCAAATTTTCAGAATTCATCGGGCAACTTAACGATGCCAACTTGCTCTATAAAATCGTACAAAAGGTTCGTGCAACAGATTTAAGTCCAAAAGAAATTTCAAACTATGAAATGGGCTTAGTGTTTGAAGAACTGATTCGCCGTTTTGCTGAAAGTTCCAATGACACAGCAGGTGAACATTTTACACCGCGTGACATTGTGCGATTAACGACTTCGTTAGTTTTTATGGAAGACGATGACGCGCTCACTAAAGACGGCATTATTCGCACGATTTATGACCCAACAGCGGGAACAGGTGGCTTTCTTTCATCAGGCATGGAATATGTCCACGAACTCAATCCCAACGCGGTGATTCGAGCATTCGGACAAGAACTCAATCCCGAAAGTTACGCCATTTGCAAAGCCGATATGCTCATCAAAGGGCAAGAAGTTCAAAACATCAAACTCGGCAATACGCTTTCAAATGACCAACTTTATTCGCAAAAATTCGATTATATGTTGTCAAATCCGCCGTTTGGTGTGGATTGGAAAAAAATTGAAACCGACATCAAAGACGAACACACACAAAAAGGGTTTGATGGGCGTTTTGGTGCAGGATTACCGCGAGTTTCAGACGGTTCGTTGTTATTTTTGTTACATCTCATCAGCAAATTACGCGACGCAGCAGACGGCGGCGCACGCATTGGCATTATTTTGAACGGCTCGCCATTATTTACAGGTGGCGCGGGTTCAGGTGAATCTGAAATTCGTCGTTACATTTTAGAAGCAGATTTGCTCGAAGCGATTGTCGCGTTGCCAACCGATATGTTCTACAACACAGGCATTTCGACTTACGTTTGGGTTTTATCGAACAAAAAAGCGCGTGAACGTAAAGGCAAAGTCCAACTGATTAACGCCGTGAATTTATGCGGCAAAATGCGGAAGTCGCTCGGCTCAAAACGTAACGAAATGGACGAAGGCGACATTGCAACCGTTACTCGTGCGTTTGGTGAATTTGTTGAAATTGAAGCGCGTGAACTCGATAAACCCGCCGAACAAAAAAGCAATCGCGGTCGTCAATCGGCAAATCCTAAAACAGAAGCCGCAAAAACGTTTGCCAGCAAAATTTTCAACAGTTATGAGTTCGGTTATCGGCGCATCACGATTGAACGCCCATTGCGTGAATCGTATCAATTTAGCGATGCGCGAATTGCCGAATGTCGTTTTGCGGCAGGTGCATTGAACGCGCCAATGAAATCGATTTATGCTCAGTTTGGCGAAGATTTAAGCGACCATGACGAAATCCGCAAACATCTCAAAATTCATTTCCCCGACTTCAAAGAAAAACAAATCAAAGACGTTTTAGAACCTAAACTTTGGCAAGACCAAAAAGCGTTATTAGAAAAAGCTCAAAAACTGCAAAGTGTTATCGATTTAGGGCAATTCGATGACATGAACGGTTTTGAAGACGCGTTGAAAATCGCCTGTAAAAAAGCCGCCGTCACACTCGACACGAAAGAGAAAAAACAACTCAAAGATGCTGTGAGTTGGCGCAATCCTGCTGCCGAAAAAGTCATCAAGAAAAATCACAAAGGCAAAGCCAATCCGCTTTATGGTTTGTTTGAAGTCGGTGGCGAAATTATCGAATATCAAGCCGATTCCGAATTACGCGATAATGAAAACGTCGCGCTCAATTCTGAGTTAAGCGTGAATGAAATCAACGAAGCGTATTTCAAAAAAGAAGTTTTACCACACGTCCCCGACGCTTGGATTGATGCCAGCAAACGCGATGACAAAGACGGCGAAATCGGCATTGTGGGTTATGAAATCCCGTTTAATCGCCATTTTTATCAATATCAGCCGCCGCGTGATTTAGTCGAAATTGATGCCGATTTAGATGCTGTTAGCGCAGAAATTATGAAACTATTGCAAGAGGTGCATTCTTGAACTCCCGCATTTTCAAAACACGCCTTTTCGCCCGTCAAATGCAAAAAATCGGTTTGTCTGACGAGTTACTTTTGAATGCCGTTGACGAAATGGAACGCGGTTTGATTGATGCAGATTTAGGCGGTGGCGTAGTCAAAAAACGAGTGGCATTACCCAATCGCGGCAAAAGTGGCAGCACGCGCACTTTGATTGCCACAAACAAAAATGACCGCTGGTTTTTCATGTTCGGATTTGAGAAAAATCAGCGCGACAATATCGACCAAACCGACCTAAAAACGTTAAAAGAAGCCGCGAAAACCATGCTTAATTTATCAGAAGTTCAACTGAATTTAGTTTTGAAAACCCAAGAATTAAGGGAAATTTATAATGGCAACTAAAAAATTTAAAAACAACAGCGTTATCCTTGAAGGCATTCACGAAACCATGAGCGGTTTTTATGCCGCTGGCGTAATCGATGATGAGCGTATGAATGAATTTAACAAATTGTGTTTATGGAACACCGTTGACCATCTCAAAACAGACGAAGACCGCGCCGCTTATCTCGAAGCGTGTTTAGAAGAAGCAGGCGACGACCCTATTTTTATCGCCAAAGCATTGGACAATATCGCCAAAGCAAAAGGCATGACCGAATTAGTGTCACACGAAACCAATCCGAGTTTGGGCATGACGTTAAAAGTTATCAAAGCTCTAGGGATTCGCCTTCATGCGGAAGCCGTGCCGCTATGAAATACCAAACCTACCCCGCGTATAAAGATTCTGGTGTTGAGTGGCTGGGTGAAGTGCCTGAGCATTGGGAAATAAAAAGACTCGGACAATTTTTTGAAGAACGGCGCGAAAAAGTCAGTGATAAAAATTATGCCGCGTTGTCAGTAACGATGAAGGGAATTGTTCCACAGCTTGAAAATGCCGCTAAATCAGATGATGGTGATAATCGAAAATTAGTTTTAAAAGATGATTTTGTAATAAATAGCCGTTCCGATAGAAAAGGCTCGTCAGGTGTTTCGCCTTATGACGGTTCAGTGTCGTTAATTAGCATTGTTTTAAAACCTAAAAAAATTAAACCCTCATTTGTGCATCATTTGTTTCGTAGTTATCCGTTTCAAGAAGAATTTTATCGTTATGGAAAAGGCATTGTTGCCGACCTTTGGAGTACAAATTCTTCAGAAATGAAGAACATTTTGATTCCAGAAATGCCAGAAACCGAACAACAAAAAATCGCCCAATTCCTCGACCACGAAACCGCCAAAATCGATACGCTGATAGAAAAACAACAGCGGCTCATCGAACTGCTCAAAGAAAAACGTCAGGCAGTCATTAGCCATGCCGTGACCAAAGGTTTAAATCCTAACGCACCGATGAAAGATTCGGGGATGGAGTGGTTGGGCGACGTGCCTGAGGGTTGGCAGGTTAAGCCAATCAAATACATTTGCAATTTAATCGATGGCGATAGAAGTTCTGTTTATCCAAACGAAAATGATTTAGTTGATGATGGTATTCCGTTTGTTTCATCTAAAAATATAGTTAATTACAAGCTGACGAAAAAAAATCTTAATTACATAACTCGTGAAAAATTTGAAAGATTAAGCCGAGGAAAGTTAATTGCAGGTGATTTAGTAATTACAGTAAGAGGAACAATTGGTCATGTTGGAATCTTCGACCCTGAAATAATTGGTTGTGAAACAGGATTCATAAATGCTCAGATGATGATTTTAAGACCGATAAATGGACTTACAGATTATTTACAACTAATTAGCGAGAGTTCGTTATGGCAATCTCAATTAGATGTGGCAGCTTATGGCTCAACAGTTAAGCAGTTATCAAATGAGGTTTTAGGAAGTATCTGTATTGCCATTCCACCTTTTGATGAATTATCTAATTTTGTTAATTGTGTAAAACGTTGCTGTGAAAAAATTGAACGTTTAATTTTTCATGCAAACTCAGCAATCGAACTCATGCAAGAACGCCGCACCGCCCTAATTTCTGCGGCAGTGACGGGGAAAATTGATGTGCGGGAATGGGACGCGCCCAATGCTTAACGACATGGCAGAAAACGTGACGCGCATTATTCAAGCGACTGCGCCAGTTGATGCGATTTATCTTTACGGCTCACGCGCCAAACAAACCGCACATGAAGCGAGCGATTGGGATATTGCGATAATTTTCACCGATTTTGAAACGGATTTGCTGGTACGTGCGTTACGTCCGCAAAGTGTGGAATCCACACTTGAACGCGAATTAAAACTTTACAATCAAATCAGCGTGATTGATTTAGAAACTGCGCCTGTGTATTTGCAATACAGCATTTTAATGTCGGCGGTGAAATGGTTTGACCGCAACGTGCCGCACGTTAAGCGCGTGGAACAAAGCATTTTTTCAAAATGGGAAAAGGATTATGAGAGATATTGCCTACGAACAAGCGTTGATTCGGCATCAACGTCGAATGCTGCGAATTTTGGACGAATACCACAACGAAGACACCGCGAATTGGACGGAGCGTGATTTTTTAGCGATTCAACGGGCGTTGCAGATTTATATTGAATCGTTCATTGGCATGGCGCGTTATTTTGTCGGGCAAAAATATAATTTATCAGTCAGCCAATCGCGCGAAGCGGTGGACGAGTTGAAAAGTTATGGTGATTTGAATGTTCAGCAACACGACGAACTTTTAAAAATTATCGCGTTTCGGAATGTGTTGGTGCATGACTATTTAGAATTGAATGATGGGATTGTGCAAGCAGTGATAAAAAAACGACATTACACGATTATGGAAAATTTGTTTGTTGAATGGCGCAAAGAGTTGGAGTTGATGGCATGAGCAAAGCCAACGAATTACCGTTTCAAAACGACATCATTTCGCAATTATGCGCTAACGGTTGGTTGCTCGGAAAATCTGAAAACTACAACCGTGAATTAGCGTTGTATTCGGAAGATTTGCTCGGTTTTGTGCAAGAAACCCAGCCGCAACAATGGCAAAAATTTTGTGCGTTGTATTCGAATAATGCCGACGAAAAGTTTTTAGAACGTGTTGCAAATCAACTCAGCAAAGCCGACCCAAATGCCGCCAACAAAGAAATGCGAACCTTCGGAACGCTCGGCGTTTTGCGTCACGAAATCAAAGACCGAAACACGCGCTTTCGTTTGTGCCAATTCAAACCCGAACACGATTTAAACCCTGACACGTTGGCGCGTTATGAAAAGAACCGTTGCCGCGTTGTGCCTGAATTGGTTTATAGCGCGTGGGGAAATTTGGCGCGAATTGATTTAGTGTTATTTGTGAATGGCTTGCCGATTTCGACACTCGAACTCAAATCTGAATTCAAACAAGCGGTACACAACGCGATTAAACAATATAAAACCACGCGCTTACCGATTGACCCAGCAACCAAAAAGCCCGAACCGTTGCTGACTTTCAAGCGTGGCGCGTTGGTGCATTTTGCGGTGAGCCAGTACGAAGTTTATATGACCACGCGCCTCGAAGGTGCGGACACTTATTTTCTGCCGTTCAACAAAGGCACAAAAGACGGTGGTGCGGGAAACGATTCGCCCGACGATGCCAACCAATACGCGACCGCTTATCTTTGGAATGAAGTGTTATTGCCTGAAAATTTGTTGAACATTTTGGCGAGTTTCGTTCATTTACACATCGAAGAAAAAGAAAATTGGGAAGGTCGGCGATATAAAAAAGAAGCGTTAATTTTTCCGCGTTATCATCAATGGGACGTGGTGAAAAAATTACTTCATGCCGCAAAAACAGAAGGTACGGGGCAAAAATACTTGATTCAACACCCCTATGTGTCACCATAATTGTGGCTTCCTTTAGGAAACATTATGAGCGTCAAATTTAGTTTAGAATTTAAAGAACAATTAATCGAAAAAGCATTGCAAAGAAAGGACGGCGAAAGTCTTAAATTTATCGCGGAAAATGAAAATGTAGGATTATCTACATTGA
>CAINDC010000250.1 GCA_903847275.1 uncultured Pseudomonadota bacterium | reverse complement strand
TTTCGGTGCGCGTCTATTCTTTCGGATTCGCAGCTACCTCTCGTCGGCTAAAAAACAAGGTCACAATATGCTCGAGGCGTTAACTTCGTCTTTTCGTGGATGCCCTTTGATTTTGGTGGGGGGCTGAGTAGTTACATAAAATCAAAATAATGACATTGTCATTATTTCTTCTAGCCCTTTATTTTCAAGGCTTATATAGCATCCACAGAGTTGAAACACCTCCGTTTTCCCTTTGCATCCATACCATGTTTTACGACATCCGTTTGTCTACACATCGGGCATTTCACTTCAATCATCGCCATTTTCAAATTCCTGTTTCAATATGAAGATATTTTTACAGAAAATTTCAGGCGCATCCACAGAATTGAAACACCTCCCAAATTTTTTACGGTAGCAAAGTCTGCTTTGCTAAATTGATTTTTGCTGCGAGATAATTTGAACCGCCGCGATCGGGATGGACTTTTTGCATCAATTTACGATGTGCAGTCACTATATCTAATTCGGTTGCGGTGGACGTTAATCCTAAAATTTCCAATGCTTCGGCACGGGACATTTCATCAGAATGACGGGGCTTTGATTGACCCGATTCTTGTTGAGTGTTTGACGATTTCCATTGAAACCACAAATGACGAACTTGTAACCAATACGGCAAAAGTTGTAACGCCGATGGCAATAATCGAAATAAAAATGTTACCGTCATCACCACAAAGGCAAAAAAAACATTTAATCGTCCCGTCGCTAACAAATAACTCAAAATCATGCCGATAAAACTAATGATTAAAATCTTGCCGTACTTTTTCAGAATCGCAGGCGGTTTTTTGAGTAAAAATTGAACCGCTAAAAAAGCGACGACGAATAAAATGACCTGAAACACAAACGACCTCTTTAAATTTTACTGATGATTTTCTATTTTACTTCTTGATTCATGACACACCTACATTCACAGATTCCACTTTTAGGTTTTGCAGCCGCCAGCGGCACAGGCAAAACCACATTATTGACACAACTTTTACCGTTGCTGAATCAAGCAGGATTGCGCGTCGGCTTAATTAAACACAGTCACCACGATTTTGAAATCGACCACGTTGGCAAAGACAGTTTTCGATTACGGCAAGCGGGCGCAATGCCTGTTGTTTTAGTATCACAATATCGTCGTGCCATAATTGAAGAATTTTCAAATCCAATCGAACCCAAACTCATTGACCAAATTGCCTTATTTAATCCTTCTGACATTGATTTGATTTTGGTTGAAGGTTTTCGCAATGATGCGTTTGCGAAAATTGAATTGCATCGTGCCGATTTACACAAGCCGCTTTTATATTTGAATGATGCTCACGTCATCGCTGTGGCAACGGATACGCTTTTAACTACCGATTTGCCTCAATTAAATTTGAATCAACCCGCTGACATCGCGGATTTTATTTTGCACACTTTTTTGAAATTATGACTCTTGAATCTTGCGTTATCACTGAAAAAAAATCATTGCTCACTGTTGAAGAAGCTCAACAACGTATTCATGACGCAATTTTACCGCTAACAGAAAATGTTTCTGTTCCGTTAAAACAAGCCTTTGGGCGTGTGTTAGCAGAAACTGTTTTTTCTACGATTGATTTACCTTCGGCTCGAAATTCAGCGATGGACGGTTACGCATTCGCCAGCGAAAATTTTGTGACAACCTTAACAAATGTCGGTATTTCATGGGCGGGTAAACCGTTTGAAGGTGAATTGAAAAAGGGCGAATGTGTACGAATTTTTACGGGAGCCGTTTTGCCCGAAAATGCAGATTCTGTGGTGATGCAAGAACACGTCACCGTTGATGACACACAAATTCATTTTCCAGACGACGTAAAATTGAAAAAAAATATCCGTGAAATTGGCGAAGATGTGCGAGTAGGCGATGTCCTTTGTAACGCAGGAAAAACAATCACAGCCGTTGATTTAGGTTTATTAGCGGCTTCTGGTATTGAAAGCGTGTCAATTATTCGCCCGTTGAAAATCGTTTATTTTTCCACTGGCGATGAGCTTGTGCCATTAGGCGAACCGTTAACACGCGGTAAAATCTACGACAGCAATCGTTATAGTTTGCATGGTTTATTGCAAAATTCATGTTACGACGTGACGGACGGCGGTATTATTCCTGATGATAAAGCCGAATTGAAACGTACCTTAACGCAAGCAGCACATGACTTTGATGTGATTATTACCACAGGTGGCGCGTCTGTGGGTGATGCGGATTTTGTGAAAGAAGTGTTGGCAGAATGCGGTGATGTGAATTTTTGGAAAATCGCCATCAAACCAGGCAAACCACTCGCATTTGGCAAAATTGGCGCGTGTTATTTTTTTGGATTACCTGGCAATCCTGTTGCCGTCACAACGACATTTGATATTATCGTTAAACCAGCATTGGCACGTTTAGCGGGAACAAACGTCATAAAACCGTGGCAATTCAAAGCGATTTGCACCACGCCTTTGAAAAAATCACGCGGTCGCCAAGAATATCAGCGCGGAGTTTTACAACAATCTGACTCAGGTGAATTTTATGTCGCTTCAACAGGGCAACAAGGTTCACACATTTTAAGTACGGCGATTTTGGCAAATTGTTATATTATTATGCCCAATAATTGCACCGACGTTGAAATCGGTGAAACTGTTACCGTCATTTCAATTTAAATATCAAATACCAAATACCAAAATATGAAATCCGAAGAAAATTATGCCGATTTAATTCGAGCTTTAAATAGTACAGCCATCATCACTGAAACTGATGCCAAGGGAATTATCGTTTTTGCGAATGACAAATTTTGTGAAATATCAGGTTATAGCGAAAATGAATTATTGGGAAGAACTCATAAGGTAGTGAAATCTGGCTTACATAGGAAAGATTTTTTTGCTGATATGTGGAAAACAATTAGTTCAGGAAAAGTGTGGTTTGGCGAAGTATGTAATCGCAAAAAAAATGGCGATTTGTATTGGCTAAACGCCACCGTTTTTTCTATACATAACGAAGTCACTAACGAAATTTACAAATATGCTTCGATTCGTTTCGACATCACCGAAAAAAAGATGATGGAAATGGAATTTCAAAATCGCGCCGAACGTTATCAAGCGGTGATTGAAACGACAGATGGTTTTTGTCGTATCAATCAAAAAGGCGATTTATTGGAAGTAAGTGATCATTATTGTAAAAATTCAGGTTTTTCGCGTGATGAATTGTTGGGCATGAACATCATGGATAGAGATGCGTGCGAAACACCAGAACAATGTGACCAAAATTTTAGAATGATTATGAGCGGTGACGGCAAAACATTTGAATGCCTTCGTAAGCGTAAAGATAACAGTCTTTGGACAGCTGAAGTTACCGCCAATTATTCGCCTGTTGATGATGGGAGTATTTTTGTTTTTTTACGCGATATTACCGAACGTAAAGAAATGACACGTCGCAATGAAGATTTGCGTCAGCAATTAAATCACATGCAAAAACTCGACAGTATTGGGCGTTTGACGGCGGGAATTGCACACGATTTCAATAACATTTTGGCGAGTATTTTGGGTTATACCGAAATGAGTCAGTTGATGAGTGAAGATATTTCTGATGAAGATTTGAAAAAAAGCATTACCAATAATTTACGACAAGTGGAAGTAGCGGGCAAACGTGCGGCTGAGTTAATCGAAAAAATGATGATGTTCTGTCGTCAAACGCCGCAGAAAAAAGACATTGAAACGAAGCCAACAGATAGCGTGATTAACGAAGTCGTGAAAATGTTACGCGCTGGATTGACCGAAGCCATCAAACTTGAATTAACGATTGAGCAAACGCCGAATATCGTTATTGATGCGATTGAGTTACACCAAGTTCTGATGAATTTATTGGTGAATGCGCGTGATGCGATGAAAAATCGTGAAATACACGGCGTTATAAAAGTTAAACTCGCCACCGTTAAGCAAACTTCTTCTTATTGCAGTGTTTGTATGATGCCGATTGAAGGCGATTTCATTGAGTTGAGCGTGTCTGATAATGGTTCGGGAATTACCGAAGAAACGATTGTGAGAATGTTTGATCCATTTTTCACCACAAAAGATGTGGGCGAAGGAACAGGACTTGGTTTATCAATGGTGAGCGGCATTGTGCATCATTCGCGTGGACATATTGTGATTAATTCAGAATTAGGTGTTGGAACGACGTTTAGATTACTTTTTCCGATGGAAGTTTTGTCGCGGAGAGCCTCAGATAATCCGTAAATCAATGTTGAATGATGAAATAAAAAAGGGGCTTTCGCCCCTTTTTGTTGTGCCGTGATTTAGTTGTTTGTCGAACCCACCCACGTTTCTTTTAAATCCAATGACTTTTTGATTTTATCTGAGTACGCATCGGCTTCTGATTTGGTTTTAAAACCACCGACTTTTAAACGGAAACTTGTACCAGGTTTCGTTGGATCAATCGGCACAACTTCAACAGGAATGCCTTTTTGTTTAAATTCAGCCGCTTTACTTTGAGCAAACCATTCTTGTTGATAAGAAAGCATATTCACCGAGTATTTTCCAACCACGGCGGGTTTTTCTGGTTTAACAGCGGTGTTTAATACTTCTTTTTTAGGTTTCGCTTTTGCTGCTTCCGCCGCTGAGTCTGCTGCACCATGTGCCATACCGCGAGTCATTCGTCCTTTGTAACGATCAACTTTAAGTTGTGCGATCAATTTACGTTCTTCTTCTGCTTTCGCATTTTCAGCTTTTGCATTTGGTGTTGTGGTCGCTTTATTCGCTTTTTGACTCAATGATTCAGCAGCAGCTTTCACAGCGGCTTTTTCGGCTTCAGCTTTTGCAGCCGTTTTTTCTGCGTCTGCTTTTGCTGTGGCTTTTGCTGCGGCAACGGCTTTATCGTTATTCGGTTTTTTTGTCATTTCCGCCAACTTCCCAGGTTCAGCTGCTTTTGTAGAAATGTGTGCAGCCATTTCACCCATTGCTGGTACGGCAAGTTCAGGAATTTGTGAACCGTCAGCATCTGGTGCTGTTTTTTGACTGTTCAATAAATCAACCGATGAATTCGCGTGCGCCAATGGTTTACCTTCTGCATCAACAGCTGGCGGGGCTTCTGTCGCAACAGGAGGAGCAAGCATCGCAGCTTGTGCAGCGGTTAATTTTTCTACTTTTTGATTTAATTGATCCACCGATGCTTTAATGTTTTCAATTTCTTTTTCAGGATTTTTTGCTAAAAAAGTATCAACTTTGCCTTCTAATTCAGCGACTGATTCTGTCAAAGTGGTGGTTTCGGTTTTTGTACCATAAGAGAACCAACCGATTCCAGCACTTCCCAACACACCAATAAGACCAACGCCTAACGCAATATAACCAAACGTTGCTGACTTTTTATTTTTGCTTTCCGCTTCCGCGAATTGCATTCTACTTTTACCTTCAATGCTATCTTGATCGGCGCGTAATTGTGAAAGCGCGTGATCTTGTTCCTCTTTGAATTGACTAATCGCTACACCAGCGGCTTTTGCAATAAGGGCATCTTCATCAATCGCTTTTGCTTGAGTAACAATTGGTTGTAGTTCTGGTGCTTCATCAGCGATATTAAACTTATCATCGCTACTGGTTTCATTAGCATCATTATCTTGCTCATGAGTCGCGTCCATTAACATCGCGGCAGTATCTTCGTCATGATCATCAAGACCGTCCAACTGTTTCATCCAATCTAAATCATCAGCAGGTGCTTCTTCAGTGTTTTCTTCGTCTGATTTTTCTAAATTAACAGATGTTGATGGTTCTTCGTCTTCATCAATACCTTCTAACTGTTTCATCCAATCTGAATCATCAGCAGCTTCTTCAGAATTTTCTTCGGCAGATTTTTCTAAATTAACCGAAGTAGATGATGGTGCCGTATCTGAATCAAGATTTTCTAAATCTTCCAATTGCTTCATCCAATCAGAATCATCAGACGATTCTGTTGGTGTTTGAACCGTTTCTTCTTCCAAACCTTCTAACTGTTTCATCCAATCAGAATCATCAGCAGATTCTTCAGTATTTTCTTCGGCAGATTTTTCTAAATTGACGGAAGGGGAGAACTCTTCTTCGATTTCATCTTCAACAGGTTCTAATTGCTTCAACCAAGATAAATCATCATCTTCAAGTTCAGTGATTGGTGTTGAATTTTCTTTTCCTGCTGCGTTGTCATCTAGTAAATCAAAACCAACGGCAGTCGTATCTTTTTTGTTTTCCATAGCATCATTTAAACCATTCAATTGTTGCATTTCGTCTAAATCGTCATCGAATGATTCGATAGAGGCGGACATTTCCACAAGGGGTGCATCAATATCGGCAACATTATCAAAGTCATTAAATTCTTCTTGAATTTCTTCTAGTTCATCATCGTCTTTATCAACGATTAACATTTCTTCAAATGGAACAGTGTCCACTAAATCATCTAAAGCAACTTCAGGGTCAACTGTTAATTCTACGTCAGATTCAAACTCATTTTTTTCAGGCTTGATTTCATCTTCGAGTTCAACGATTTCATCAGCAATGATTTCAGGTTCAACTTCAGGTTCAACTTCAGGTTCAACTTC
>CAINDC010000249.1 GCA_903847275.1 uncultured Pseudomonadota bacterium | reverse complement strand
TCAAAAGTCCTTCCATTCGTTCACGCAGTTCTGGATGTTCATTTAGGCGGTTGAGGAAAATTTGGTCGTTTTTAGTCATGGTTTCTGTCAATTTAAATAACGATATTCTACTAAATTCCCCACACTTTTAATCGCACCCTATTTAAGGGGCGTTGGTGCATAAATACCAAAAATATGATAGTCCCTGCAAACCAGTGCGGATAGTAAAATCAATAAGATATAAAAAATAAGAGGATGTTGATATTTTTTAAAACCTTTAAAAATCAAGGTACTTTAAAATAGTGGATCACTGATTTTGCATAAAATTAACCCACCTGCATTGGTTTGTGGGGACTATCTATTTTTTGCATCAGAATCAGCAAAGCGTGCTGCAATGGCTTTAAATTCGTCTTGTAATTCGATGAACGCATCAACCATATCTGGATCAAAATGTGTGTTTTTACCTTCACTGATAATTTGCACCGCCTGTTCGTGTGGCATTCCTACTTTATAAACGCGGCATGAAATTAGAGCATCATAAACATCAGCCACCGCCATTAAACGTGCCGAAATTGGTATATCATTGCCAGCTAAACCTATCGGATAACCTGAACCGTCCCATTTTTCTTGATGATAATAGGCAATTTCTTTGGCAAATTTTAAAAATGGCACTTCAAGTCCTAATTCTTTTTCTGCTTGTAAAATCGCATTTCGACCTAATGTTGTATGCGTTTTCATGATTTCAAATTCTTCGTCGGTAAATTTACCTGGTTTGAGCAAAATTTTATCTGGAATGCCGACTTTCCCAATGTCATGCAATGGAGCAGATTTGAACAGCATTTCAATCATTTTATCGTCGACAAGAAAATGTGCTAAACGTGGATTGGAACTTATTTTTTCTGCAAGTATCTTCACATATTGTTGTGTACGGCGAATATGATTTCCTGTATCACTATCGCGAGTTTCAGCTAATGAAGCCATTGCGTGAATCGTCACATCTTGAATTGCATTGATTTCAATAGTGCGTTTTGCCACTTCTTTTTCTAAAAAACTATTTTGATCGCTTAGAAAATCCTGAATTTTCTTCATATTACTATTTTCATCACGCAACATATCTTGCATTTTTTTAGCGGCAAGATGAGCTTTTACTCGTGACAACACAATCTGAGGAGTAATTGGTTTAGTAATGTAGTCTACAGCACCGAATTCAAAGCCTTTTGTTTCATCAGCTGCTTCGTTTTTTGCGGTAAGAAAAATAACGGGAATATGCTTAGTTTTTGGATTGGCTTTAAGATGAAAGCAAACCGTGTAGCCATCCATTTCTGGCATCATAATATCTAGCAAAATTAAATCGGGTGGAAATTCGGATTGTGCTATTTCAAGCGCGGAGTTTCCACTGGTTGCTAATTTCACTTTGTAATCATCACGCAGTAATCCGCTCATAAGTTTTAAGTTATCAGGCGTATCATCAACAACCAAGATGGTGGATTTTTGCATTTTAGTCATAATTTTACCTTATGATTTAATCGTTTGATTAAGTAGCTCAAGGGCTTTTTTGAAATTAAATTGCTGCATCGCACTGTTCATTTTTGAGAAAGCATCTGCACCTAAAACCGTACGAATCAAATCTAAGTTATCTTCAAAAACTTCGTTAGATTCACTGTAATTTTCTGCTAATAACTTACTCAAATTTCCTAAAACTTCGTTTGATTTTGAAATATCAACAGTAGATAAATCGTCTGTTGTTGGATCGGATGGTAATTGTGCTTTAAGCGCATTAATCATTGTATTTTGTGCAATTTCAAATGAAGCAATTTTCACAATGATACTGTCAGTAGCTACATTTTTATGAATCATTTTTTCAATTTCAGCCGCTATTGCTTGTAAGTTCAATGCTCCGATATTACCACTCACACCTTTTGCCGAATGCACCACACGTTCAGCTGTTATGTAATCATTCACTGCTAATGCAGCGCGTAATTCGTTTGAAGTATTTGCTTGATTCGTGACATATTTACGCAACATATTGAAATAAAGTGGCTTTTTACCAATTACCCGCTTCAAACCCAATTCAACATCTAAACCATCTACAACAGGCAAATCATCATCGAGTTTCACTGCTGTTTTTGTTGTAGGTACTGTCGTTACAGATGAAGTCATACTTTGTTTTGGTTTTACCCATTTTAACAACGTATAGAACAATTCATCGGGATTAATGGGTTTAGTAACATGGTCATTCATTCCCGCTTTAGCACATTTTTCACGGTCTTGTTGCATCGCATTGGCAGTCATAGCGACAATTGGCAAATCTTTATTTTTCGTATCTTTACGAATTTCAATTGTCGCAGTAATACCATCCATCACAGGCATTTGCATATCCATTAACACAATGTCATAAGTATTTTTGGCAACCATTTCAACCGCTTCTTGCCCATCTTTGGCGATATGAACATCAAAACCACCATCTTCTAATAACCCCATTGCTACTTCTTGATTAAGTTCGTTATCTTCCACAATCAGAATCGATGCGCCTTTGATTATCGCTAATTTTTCCAAGATATTTGAACCGTGATGAATCGTGTGGCGTTCCAGCGCGGCATCATTTTTTTGTCCCAAAACGTGCATTGTGACATCAAATAAAATCGAGGCATTCATGGGTTTTACCAATATTTCTTCAATACCAGAGTCCTCGATTTCTTTGATAACTTCTTCACGTCCGTGTGCTGTAACCATTACAAGATGCGGATGTTTATTTAAGATTAATTTTTTAATGGCTTTAGCAGTTTCAATACCGTTCAATTCAGGCATCCGCCAATCTAAATAAATCACTTCAAATGGTGTGCCTTCTGAATCAGCTTTTTGAATGGCATTTAATGCCGCTTTGCCGTTTTCGGCTTGCGAAACTTTAAATGACATGCTGACCAATAAATCTTCTAAAACATGTCGTGCCATTTCGTTGTCATCTACAACGAGGACATTGCAACCTCGTAAATCAGAGTGAGGAACTAGATTTTTAATCGCACCTTTCGCTTTGCCTAATCTTGCGGTAAACCAGAAAGTGCTACCTTTGCCGAGTTCGCTATCAACGCCTACGTCACCGCCCATTAATTCTGCAAGTTGTTTTGCAATCGCTAAACCTAAACCTGTGCCACCATATTTACGACTGGTTGAAGAGTCTGCTTGTTGGAAAGAGTGGAATAATTTCTCCTTGCTTTCGGGTGTTAAACCAATTCCTGTGTCACTAACACTAAATTTTAAAAAGGCATCCGCTTCAGTTTCCTCCAAAACTTTCGCAGCAATGATGATTTCGCCGTGATGCGTAAATTTAACCGCATTGTTACTGTAATTAATAAGAATTTGACCTAAACGTAACGAATCACCATTCAGATATTTGGGGACGTTTAGTGCAATATCAAAAATTAGTTCCAAGCCTTTATCGTTAGTTTTTTCTGAAATTAAATCCGCTAAATTATCTAAAACTTTATCAAATTCAAAATCCACGTTTTCAATGGTAAGTTTACCCGCTTCAATTTTTGAAAAATCTAAAACATCATTAATAATGCCAAGTAAATGTTGACTTGAACCTTGAATTTTTTTGATGTAATCATGTTGGCGAGTAGTCAATTCGGTTTTTAACGCTAAATGCGACATTCCAATAATTGCATTCATCGGTGTACGAATTTCGTGACTCATGTTTGAGAGGAAATCGGATTTCATTTTTGTGGCATTTTCAGCGATTTCTTTGGCTTCACGAATTTCATCAGCCGCGTGTTTAGCTATTGTAATATCACGAATAGATGCACAAGCGCACAAACCACGTCCGCCTAAATCAGGCAAAAGACTTAAACCAATATCAATCGGAAATGAGCTTCCGTCTTTGCGAATTCCACGCAAATCAATCGCATCACCGCCCATTGCGCGTGAATTTTTTTCAGCCATGAATTTTGCACGCAGAACAGGATGGTTGACACGTATTGCAGCAGGTACAAGGTCATCAACACTTTTCCAATGCAATTCGCCTGATTCATAACCAAAAACTTGTTCTGCTTTAGGATTACATAAAATAATTTCGCCTTTTTCATTCACAATCAACATCGCTTCGGGTGCAGATTCAATAATTCCTCTAAACCATGCCTCTGTGTCTTTAAGTTCGATTTGCTGCATTTCCATTTCAACTGTTTGCTCCTCCAGTTGTGCAGATTGTCTTGCCATTCGCTCAGATTGCTCGAGTGTTTCTTTGAGTAATTCACGAGTAGCGACATTGCCCGACAAAATTTTTATTTTTGCCGCGATAATAGGTAAAAAATTATCTAAGAATTCAATTGCCCAGTTATCTATTTTCTCAATAGAACCAATTTCAAAAACGCCCAGCAATTTACGGTTATGAACGATAGGCAAAATTAGTTCATGTTGAATTCCAATAATTCCTATTCCTGTTTTTACGCCAACTATAGAATTGGCAGGGATTTTTAATTCAATTTTTGTACTGTCTTTTGCGCACTGCCCAATTAAATCTTGACCGACTGTAAAACTTTTCGCGTGTATTTCATCATTACAACCGTAACCTCCCACACGAATTAGAGTCTGTTTTTTATCATCTAAAATATATAATGCGCCGTAAATCATTCTCAGCATAGGTACGATTTTAGACGATAAAGTATTGCCAAATTCTTCATAAGTTGCCGCGTTAAGTAAGGCTTGGTCAATTTTAGTTAACGATTCTTTCATTACGCGTTGCGCTTCCATATCATTAGCAACGCCTAACAATACTTCAAGCGCACGAGCTATATCACCCACTTCATCTTGTCGTTCTACACCAGTTATTTTTATATTCAACTTGCCATTTGTCAGCTGTTTCAAAGAGTCTACAACATCGTTAATTGGGCGAGACAAGGAAAGATTTGCAATTATCCAACTGAAAATACTGACCAAAATAAATATAATCGCCGTCGTGATAAATGACACTTGATTTGCAAAATCTTTCACCTCCAAAGCCTCTAAAGCTCCTTCATGAGCTAATTTTTTCTTGAGATCCATGTGATTATTAAGCGTGTTATCAAATTCAGTCGCAATTTGCAAAGCCGCTCCAAATAACAAATTCTTTGCTTCATCATTTTTATTTTGGCGAGAAAGTTCTATGATGGGTTCAATACTTGTGAGGAATTTCATGAATAATGCACGATCTAAATCAAGCAATCGCTTATCTTCATCATTCGAAATCATTGTTTCGCTGTAAATTGTCAGTAATTTATCTACAATTTCTGCCTCTTTTTGAATACGTTTTTCAATAGTGGCAAATTTATCGGGGGCTGGATTTAAAATATGATTACGTATTTGAATCCGTATTTCGTAAAATTTTACCAGTGCATCACTCATTAACAAGACGCTTGGCACTGTATTGATAGTGGCGTAATTAGCTGAATTATAAATCTTTTCCGATTGATAGTGATTCATTCCTGAAATGCCAATCATGCCAAGTAGCGCAATTAAAATGACAATATATATTTTTGTTGCAATTTTGATGTTTGAGAATTTCATTAATTTTCACTAAATTAAAATGTTTTAAGATTTATCTATTTTTGTTTGTAATAATTATAAAATTAACTTCCACTCAAATTTTAAAATTAACAAAGGCATTGATAAATTATTTTTGAATCAGTGTGCATAAAAACAAATTTAAAAAATAAAAAATTTCAATATATTTCAATGCCTGTTAGGGGGCGACACGGAATAACCGAATTTGATTTCAACCGTGTCGTCATCGGTTTTTCCTAAATAATCGCCTGTCAGTAGAGTTTATGCACAATAAGAAAGTAGATAGTCCCCACAAACCAATGCAGGTGGGTTAATTTTATGCAAAATCAGTGATCCACTATTTTAAAGTACCTTGATTTTTAAAGGTTTTAAAAAATATCAACATCCTCTTATTTTTTATATCTTATTGATTTTACTACCCG
>CAINDC010000248.1 GCA_903847275.1 uncultured Pseudomonadota bacterium | reverse complement strand
CAACAAAATACTGCTCGTTTGATGGTTCAAGGGTTGGCGCATGAAATTAAAAATCCATTAGGTGGTTTGCGTGGTGCAGCGCAATTATTGGATTTGGAATTGCCAAACGATGAATTGAAAGAATATACACAGGTCATTATTGAAGAAGCAGACAGATTGCAAAATCTGGTCAATCGAATGCTTGGTTCAAACGAACTACCGAATAAAAAAATGCTCAACATTCACGAAGTATTGGAACGTGTACGGTGGTTGGCTCAAACGGAAGTGGGTGAAAATATCAAAATTCATGGCGATTATGACCCGAGTATTCCAGATTTGTTGGGCGATAAAGACCAACTCATTCAGGCTGTGTTGAACATTGTGCGAAATGCCATTCAAGCCATTTCTGATTCAGGAAATGTGACGTTGAGAACCCGTATTTCTCGTCATGTAACAATTGAACGCCAACGTTATAAACTAGCGTTGCGTTGTGAAGTGATTGATGATGGCATGGGTATATCGTCTGATATGTTGAACAAAATTTTTTACCCCATGGTAACGGGACGTGTTGAAGGAACAGGTTTGGGATTATCAATTTCGCAAGCCTTAATTTCGCAACATCAAGGTGTAATTGAATGCAGCAGTGAAAAAGGGCGAACAGTTTTTGCGATTATTCTGCCCTTACTTTCTGTATAAAAGTTTTGTCGTCCCATTTTTCATTTTTAACCAAGAGAATAAGTTATGCGTCGTTTAATTTTAATGAGTTTATTGTTGTTACCTTTTGCTGTTTACGCGCTTGAAAACGATGCACCGCCACGTTTAGAAAACATTCCAGATGTTCCAGAGCTACCGAAATCGGTGAAAAGCGGTGAGACGTTAGAACCCGATATTACGATTGTTCGCAAAGACAAAAAGACTATTCAAGAATATCGTCGTGGAGGACGGTTGTACATGGTGAAAGTCACACCTGATGTGGGTTTGCCGTATTATTTACGCGATACTAATGGTGATGGAAAAATGGACGTTCGCAGTAGTTCGTTAGATCGCGGCGCAGAAGTCAATATGTGGAATTTGCTGGAATGGTAACGGAGTCGGCGCGTGATTAAAAAAGTCCTGCTGTCTATTTTTGCCGTCATTGTTATTATTGAAGAATGGCTGTGGGACGCGCTGACTTTTGCGGGACAATGGTTTTCGCGGGTACTGCATTTAGAAAAATTTGACGATTGGCTCTTAAATGCCACGCCGAATAAAGCCTTACTGACGTTTTTTATTCCATTGATTTTGGCGGCACCATTTAACGTTCTTGCCGTTGTTTTGTTAGCGCGTGGTGCGATTATTGAAGGGATTTTGGTTGAAATTGGCGTGAAATTATTTACGACTTTGTTGGTAGCGCGAATTTTTCGATTGGTCAAAACGGCGTTGCTGACATTTGGTTGGTTTGCCATGATTTACAACACAATTACTGGCGTGCTGCATTGGGCGCATGATGTGATTCACCAAACCACGATTTATCAGTTCAGTTTAAAACTCAAAGCCGCGATTAAAATTCAAGTTGCCGCGCTTCTCAAAACCTTCACCTAAAACAAAAAATGAAATTACCCACGCTCAACACGCAAATTCTACTCGGCGCATTTTTAGGCGTGACTTTCGGTTTCGGATTGCTTTCGCTTGGCAAAGATTCCGCTGCGACACAAGCCAGTTTGTATGCGGCTAATTTGGTTGGTACATTGTTTATCGACTTGTTAAAAATGGTGTTAATTCCGTTGGTATTTACGTCGATTGCGGTCGGCGTGGCGAATTTGCAAGCCCATAAACAAATTCATCGGGTTTGGATTTATACACTTGGTTTTTTCGTTTTTTCGATGTCAGTGGCAATCGTGGTTGGATTGTTGGCGAATCACATTTTTCACCCTGGGCAAGGCTTGCATTTGGATATGTTCCAAAATGCCATGAGTAAGTTCGAGGCAAAACAGCAAAGTCCATCGGAATTTTTCACCAAGTTTTTACACGGTTTATTCATGAATCCCGTTGCCGCTTTGGCGCAAGGTGAAGTGTTGGCTGTATTGATTTTTGCGTTATTTCTCGGCATTGCGTTGGTGATTGGCGGGGAACGTTATAAAAACATTCTCGTTTTATTACAGGAATTGCTCGAAATCGTGATGCAAATGGTGCGTTGGATTATGACGATTGCGCCATTTGGAATTATGGCGTTGTTGATTAAATTAGTGGTTACGCAAGATTTAGCATTACTCAGCACGTTGGGGAAATTTGCCGCCGTCGTTACAGGAAGTTTATTACTGCATGGCGTTATCGTGTTGCCACTGATTTTGTATTTATTGACTGGCATGACACCGCTACGTTTTTGGCGTGGTGCGCGAGAAGCGTTAGTGACCGCGTTTGCAACCAGTTCAAGTTCCGCGACCTTACCAATTACATTGCGTTGCGCTGAACATAATTTGCACGTTCGCAAAGAAATCGCGCAATTTGTGATTCCGTTGGGTGCAACGATTAACATGGACGGCACGGCACTTTATGAAGCCGCTGCCGCATTATTTGTGGCGAATTTAGTTGGCATTGATTTGAATTTAACACAGCAATTGATTGTATTTTTTACAGCGATGTTTGCCGCGATTGGCGCACCTGGGATTCCGAGTGCGGGCATGGTGACGATGGTGATGGTGTTGCAATCTGTGGGTTTACCCGCTGAAGCGATTGCGATTTTATTGCCGATTGATCGATTACTTGATACGTTGCGGACGGCGGCGAATGTGGAAGGCGACATGATTGGCAGTTTGATAGTACAAAAATTAGTGAAAGGGTCAGAACATGATTGAACTAAATGATTACACACTCGAAACCATTAGAATAATTGTAATGATTTTGGTCATATTT
>CAINDC010000247.1 GCA_903847275.1 uncultured Pseudomonadota bacterium | reverse complement strand
CTTAACGGCATGATTTTTAATGAAATTTTTAATTTCTAACGCATAAATTTTGGTCAATTTTAGCAAAAAATATACGCTGAAAGCCGCATAAAAATATTGTAACTATTTGATTTTTAAAATATCCACAGAGTTGAAACACCTTCCATTTATTTTTAAACAAAGTTCCGTTTGAATTTTTCGTGATTTTGAATGTTGCTTTGTATGTCTTCCGCATCCCAGATTTGCAGCTCCCAAGGGAAATAAAAGTTACTCTTATTTTTAAAGTAAATATGCAAGCCGCGATAGCCTTCTTTATCGCGCAAATACCAGTTTTTCAAGCTCAATTCATCTTGCCAGTCCTCAAGCAAATCCATCACAAATTTTATTTCATCGCTGGTTAGAAGAATGCGAACGCCAAAAATATCATTAAGCCAATTATTAACGGGATATTGATCTTCACGGGTTGAGAAACGCTTAATCTTGTCATCAATACTTTCTCGCGTTTTCACGCGGTAAAAATACTTGATATTGATGTCCGCCGTCATCAGGTAATCATTGATGCTCTCGTGCAAAGTTAGGCGATACTTGTAAATATGTGGCACAGGCACATGCTTAATAATTCTGGAGAGATTTATTTTTTCGATTTTCCCTATTTCAAAATAATCATTTGAAAACTCACGATGCAAACGATTGATTTCACTAACGAGCTGTTTTACTTGGCTGATTTTATCCATGTTATTTTTCAACAGCCTCAAGAGGTTTAGGAAAACTCAACAGCAAATTCCGATAATACTCATATTGCTTTTTTCTGGCGGCAAGCTCTGCTTCAAGCTCTGCTTCAAGTTCGGTGAAATTGTCCAAAATGCGGACGATTTCAGATTGGACGTTGAGCGGTGGGATTGGGACGGTCATTTTTGCAAGACTATCCTTGGAAACTCTTCGTACTTTTGTTCCAGTGATATATCTTGTTTTCTGTGTTTGGAATTCCTCGGTTTTAAAATAATACGCCAAATATTTTACATTTTGATCATGCCTTAATAGCATCATGTCACCAGAAATAACTGCTGGTTCACCAAGCCATGCTACTGGTTTCAAAACGTCCACATCATTTTCCGACGTTGTTGCAATCAATAAGTCATTTTTATGCGCCATGCTCAGTTTTTTTGCTAAATCATGGGATACATAAGTAAAAGTTTTATCGGCTGATAAGCCGTATCGGGTATAGATTTGCCCATAATGTATCGCTGGGAATCCCGTTTCAATGAAATCTTTCTTTTGCAAACCATTTCCACGAATTAACTGACCAATATCCCCTAATGGCATCCATTTCACCTCAACGCCATCAAGCAGTTTTTCCATAAAGTTCAAATTATTCATGGTTATAGCTCCTCGATTTTAAATTCACTATAACCTTCATAGTAATAACTCACATCAATCCCTTTCATAAACAGCGCACGGTCATCAATTTCATGGGTAACTGCTTGCTTGAGCAGGGCTTTAATTTCAATGTCTTTCACCACACTGCGTTGCATTGCCGATAGATAATCATCTTTAGTAACTACTCAGCCCCCCACCAAAATCAAAGGGCATCCACGAAAAGACGAAGTTAACGCCTCGAGCATATTGTGACCTTGTTTTTTAGCCGACGAGAGGTAGCTGCGAATCCGAAAGAATAGACGCGCACCGAAATT
>CAINDC010000246.1 GCA_903847275.1 uncultured Pseudomonadota bacterium | reverse complement strand
CAGGTAATAAAATCAATAGGATACGTTAAAATAAACGCCATCTCGATTTTGAAAAGTTGTTGAAAATCAAGTAACTTTAAAATCATCAATTACCAATTTTGCATAAAATTAGCTTACCTGCATTGGTTTGTAGGGACTATCTTGCAAAGTGCGATAACTTCCACCTTTTCCTGTCCATCTTGATATGCTTAACATCGTTACACGACAAGTAATGGCAAGGGTTGCCTCAACTATCGCGATTAACTGATTTAGCGTTTTTTGTAACTACTCAGCCCCATAACAAAAATAAAAATGCTTTAAAATCATTGTGTTAAAAATCACGTCAATCGTGATAAATTTTTTCTTAAAATTTTAAATTTCATAATCTATTGATTTGTATAAAGCGACAAAGTTTCAACTTTCAGTTGTTATTTTTGCCATATTTTTATTGCATTGATTTTTAAGTATTATTTTGAAGTCAGGGGGGCTGAGTAGTTACGTTTTTTTTGATAAAGTTGAACTCAGTGTTTCAAGAATTGTTATGATTTCGTTCATGGTCAGATTTGGTAGTTTCAGCGGTTTCAACCTCGCATTCTACCATTTGCGACTACTTTTTATTTTGGCGAAGGTATTGATGGGTATTGATTATTTATAACCAATTGATATTAAATTAAAATTTAATGCAAAAATACGATTATGTACCCCGCTCAATGTAGGTTACAACTTTATCTGAGTTGCATTTAGGGCAGTGGACTTTTATTGTCGCCATTTGGGTTTTGCCATCAGTAAATTCTTCATTCTACCTTGAAAATAAGTTTTCAACACAAATGAAACACTACCAAAATTTTCTCACTTAGTTGCACCAACAATGTATTCAACCCCGTTACTGCTGTCGCATAGTTTTCATCAGCTAACGGCTGACACAATTCAATCGAACCATGCTTCAAAATGGCGTGTGTTTTTTCATTTAAAAATGTCCAATCAACCGAAAGCGAAATCGTTTTTCCCAACACAATATCTAACTGTGTCACGTCAATTACTAATCGGTAATCAACCATTCCCAGCAAACTCCACGGATAAGATTTAAACCAAAAATTTGCTTGTTGAGAAGCTAGATTTTTCGCTAACACTTCGGTCATATTTTGTTTTAATAATGCTGCCCATTGATGTTGTTCTGCAAAATGCAACGCACCATTTGTATCGCGTGTCACAATTTGTTTGCGTTCTAACGCACTCGGTAAACTAATTTGTGCGATACCAATCAATGGTTTCAAAGTTTCCCCTTTTTGAAGTGGGCTGGGGGGGAGAGCGAAGCGAGGGGTTTGTTTTGCTTCCAAACTATAAAACTGAACAGGTGGCGCGGTAGTACAACCTTGCAAAAGCAATAAACCAGCTAAAACTAATTTTTTCATTTTTCACCTTCTTCACTTTTACCACGCACCACAGATTCTGGGTGTTGTGCCAAATAATCTGTGAGTTGTTTTACTGAACCTGCCGCTTGAGTCAATTCTTGCAACAACTGTTCAAGTTGATAATGTGTTGTCGCGCCCGCTTCAAAATTACTCAAGGCTTTTTGTGCTGTATTCAAAGTTTTATCAGCGGTTCCCATCGTTCCTTGAACCGAGTTTAATGTAGCTGTTGCAGCTGTTGTGGTGCCTTGCAAACCGCGTAACGTTTTGTTGATTTCTTCAGTCAAATTATCGAGTGGCAATTTTGCAATTTTATCCATAATGATGTTTGCGGAATGGGTAAATTGATCAAGTGAACTCGCAGTGGTAGGAAATTCAGCATATAAACCGTGTTTTGGATTGAGTGTGATTTTACTTTTTGGATGAAAATCTAAATCTACCAACAATTGTCCAGTCAATAAGCTCCCCGTTTGTAATTGAGCGCGTAAGCCTTTTTCAATCAATTGCGAAACCATATTTTCGGGTGAAATTTTTACATCAGGATGAACTTCTTTAATTCGTTCTGGTTGCAATTCGACAATCACGGGAATCCGAATTTCAGCGGTTTTTTCATCTAATTCCAAATTTATACTTAACACTTTTCCAACAGGATAACCGCGTAATTGAACGGGTGCGCCTTCCGTCAAACCGCGTACTGAACCGTTAAAATACATCACATAATGCAATGTGTTGGTGTAAGTAATTTGGGTTGAAGCGTCATAAGTGTCGAATAACGGATAAAGTGTGTTTTCAGGTTGAATGGAGTCAATTCCATCGTCGGAAGAAGCACGAAATGCAATACCGCCACTTAACAATGAAATCAAAGGTCCTGTGCGAACCTTGAAACCATCTGCGCTTGCCGACAAATCCACGCCGCTATCAATCCAAAACCGTGTATTTTTACGAATAAATTGGTCGTAAGGTTTGTTGATAAAAATCGTCAACCGAATTGCGTTGGCGGCTGCGGAAAGTTCGTGCGTTAAAACCTGCCCAACATTTATACCGTGAAAGTTAATCGGCGTTCCTGTTCGCATTGAACCGAGGTTGTTAGTTTCTAAAATAAACTCTTTACCTTCGGCATTTGTTTTTAATGGCGGCGGATTATTTAAGCCAATAAAGTCGTGTTTATGCTCGCCATTGCTGGGTTTGAGTTCGATATACGCCCCAGAAAGTAACGTGCCTAATCCCGAAATTCCGCCTAATCCAACTTGTGGACGCACCACCCAAAATTGAGTATTTTCTTTTAAGTATTCACTCGAACTATTATTCATTTGTGCGGTGACAACAATTGTTTTTAAATCGTTATTGATGTTTATTGCGGTAACTTTGCCGATTTCAACGTCAAGATATTTGATTTTGGTTTTATCAATTTCTAAACCTTCGGCTGTTGGAAAACTAATCGTAATCACTTCGCCTTTTTCAGAAAATGATTTGTAAATTAACCAACCGCTTACCAAAACTGCAATTATTGGCAAAAACCAAATTAACGATAATTCGGATTTTTTATTAAGCGTGACTTCGTCGGCTTCGTAGGTTTCGTTTAAATCAGTCATAAGTTTGCGTCAGTGATAAATTCACAATCAACAGATTTCGTTTCAAATTCCAAAACCACCGCCTTTCGTTCACCTTTCAACTCTTGCACCCAAATTGTTTGATAAAGTCGTTCCAAATCACGGGCGAATTTTTGCGTGTCGAACAATGGGGAAGTTTGTTTTTGAACGGCGATTTTTTGTTTAATAGCTGCTAATTTTTCAGGATTTTGCGCCAAACTTAACGCTACATTGAAATAATCATCGTCGTTATTAGTCACGAGTTCAGCTAAATCCATCGTTCGCAAAATACTCGCCGCCACTCGACTAGCAAAGGTTTCGCCCATTTTTGTTACTAACGGAACACCTGCCCAAAGTGCATCAGAGGCTGTTGTGTGAGAACAGCATGGAAATGTATCAACCGCTAAATCTACCAATTGCAAGCGTCCAAGATGTTCAGTTTGTGCCATTTTCGGCGCAAAAATCAAACGCGAAGAATCTACGCCTCGCGCGGTCATTTCACGTCGCAAATTTTCTTGTGCAACTTCGTGCGGTTCAAGTATCCACAACACACTATTTGGCGCAGCCTCCAGCAATCGACACCAAATATCAAACATTTCTGGCGTAATTTTGTAGGCTTGATTGAATGTTGCAAACACAAACCCCGTTTCTGGCAAACCAGCTTCTTTGCGAGTTGGACACGCTCCAATCGGGCGAGTGTTATCATTTGGCTGGTAGCAATACGGCATCAACGCAAGCGTTTCACTGAAATGTTCGGCGTGTTCCAACGGCGTAACTGTTGCATCACCAATAATGTAATCGGCTAATCGTTCATGACCTAATGTTGATGGATAACCCAGCCAACTTACTATAATCGGTGCAGGTCGCAAGGCTTGAATGCCTAACCGAGTATTTGCCGTGTAGCCTTTCAAATCTATTAAAATATCAACTTCATCGGCAACAATTTGTTGAGCAATTTCTTCATCGGATAATTCTTGAACATGACGAAAAACGTTGCAGGCTTTTTCAACGCGAGAACGGGAATGGTCTTTTGCTTCTACGCCGTAAGAATACAAATAAACGTCAAAATTTTCGGTGTTTCGATTTTCTAAAATACCAGCCATTAGATAAACCGTTGCGTGTGTGTGAAAATCTGCTGACAAATAACCGATTCGGAGCTTCGGGTGATTGGTGATTGGTGATTGGTGATTGGTGATTGGTGATTGGTGATTGGTGATTGGGATAATGCTCTTTTATATTTTTTATTTGCAAATAAATAACTGGCTTTTTTTGAATTAAAAGCATTGAAGTTTACAAATGAAAGAATAGCAAACGGATTGCAAGTGTAAAAATTAGATGCTTCAAAATATACTGCTAATTTTTCGAGGTTTTCTTTCATTTCATTCCAACAACAAAGATTTAAACGTGTGTAAATAAACTCATTAAAATCAGGTTGATTTTTGACATAGCGTAATGAATGTTGATATACAGAATCAGCTTCTAAATAACGTTTTTCTGAAAATAATAATTGCGCCAAATTGCCAAGTGCATCGGGGAAATTCGGATTTATAGCTAATGCTTTTCGGTAACTCGTTTCAGCTTCTTTGTTTTTATCTTGTTTTTTGAGAACGGCACCTAAATTGTTATGAAATTCTGCCGAAGTCGAATCCATTTTTAAGGCGTGTTTGTAGCATTTTTCAGCTTCACTAAAATTTTCTTGTTCTTGAAAAACGTTGCCCAAATTACAGTATGCCGCATCAAATTTTGGATTTAATTCCAATGCGCGACGGCAACTTTTTTCTGCTTCATCAAATAATTCAAGCACCTTAAATGCGACAGCTAAGTTGTTATGTGCCGCAGCGTCATTTGGTGAAAGTTCGACAACTTTTCTTTTGACAACAAGAGCCTCAGCGTTTCTCCCAGAGTTTTGTAGCGAACTTCCTAAAACTTTCCAACCAAATTCATGTGTTGGAAAAATAGCAATAAAGGCATCAGCATTTTTAACAGCCTCTGCAAACAAACCTTGATTGTAAAGATTAAGTAATTGCTGTTGTTCTTCGATTGTTGGTGTAACTGTTTTTTTTATGGTTTTATTTTTCATAGTTTTTCGTTAATTCCCGCTTGTTTAAGAATGGCGTTAGCGGTTGGTTTTGAATTTATCGTAAAGGGAACGCTGAAATTTTTTTGGCTGATTGGACTTTGCCAAATTTCGTGACTACCTTTGCCTTGTCGCACAAACACACAACCATTTCGTTTCAAAATTTTCACCAATTCTGGATAAAGTGAAGAAGTCATTGAATAAACCGCAATTTAAAATTTTCAACATTATTTAATTCGGCAAGTTCAGGCGCAATTTCTAATGTGCGACGGGTTAATTCTTCATAACTTTGCGCTTCTGTGACTAAACCGAGCGCATCACATTCTGCCGTCCAAATCCCTTCATATAAAGAAACATTAACGGTTAATTGTTTTTCTTTTGTGAAATTAGGTAATGAAAATGGTAAATCTTGCCTGTTTGCAATTTCTTCGAAAAATAAAGCAATCGCTTTTTTCTGACTTAATCCTAAACGCTTTAAAACCATTTTAGCTTCGTAGTTTGTGGTATGACTTGAGGCTATTTGTATGTTCATTTTTGTAATTCCGTTGAATTCTAAGTTGTCGCCTAGGAGGAGTTTGTTCGTGATAATTACATTACAGGCGAAAAATTCGCGTAGTTCAATTGTTGTGATACTTTTTGCAAAAAAGGCTTTTCAGGTTTTTTACCAGCTTCTTTACAATCTTGTAGATACTCCTCAACAGCGAAATGAAACGATTGTTTTAATTCTTCAACTGATGCGCCATCAAACGCAATAATGTCCCGTTCGATATTGACGACACGCCCAAAGAAAATTTCATCTTCTTCGCTGTAACTGATTTGTGCTTCATAGTTTTTATACATCACGACTAAAACCTGCCTTTTCTAAAAATTCACGCAACAACTTTACGGCATATTGCTTCACTTCTTTTTGTGGATGCGGTGAATGAATGTTAAGCGAATGACCTTTCAAATCTATTCGCACCCTTGAACCTTTATTCTGTTTAATTTCACCACCTAATGCGTAGACTAAACTTTCAACGTCTGCCCATTCAATCGAATTAAGTGGCGGTTTTGAAAAGATAGCTGCTTTGGTTTTTTGTTGTTTATGATTCATTTTCAATCTTGCACATCCCAAATCAAACGTGTGTCAAAACTTTTTGCCGCAAACATGGTTAATACAACGACAGCACCAAACGCAGTTGCCGCCGAACCCGCAATAACTTGTGCAACACTACCCAAATTTACCAACGACACTAAAATCGAAATCATAAAAATATCCAACATTGACCAACGTCCCACAAATGAAATGACCCGATACATTTGCGTCCAGCGTTTTGCGTTTACTTGCCAACGAAAATGCACGCATAACAATAATAAACTTAATCCTAACAATTTTAACAACGGCACTAAAATACTTGCCACTAAAACCAACATTGCAATGGGTAACATATCACTATGAATCAACGCGATGATGCCGCCTAAAATTGTGTGCGGTTCGCCCACATTTAATTTTGTAACTGTCATAATTGGAAATAAATTGGCGGGAATATATAACGCGAAACTACTCAGCAATAACGCTAATGTACGTTGGAAACTGTAAGGTAAGCGAGCGTGTAAAGGATTGCCGCAACGGGTACATAAAACAACGTGGGTTTTGTCTAATTTTCCACAATCATGACAACGCACTAAACCTTGTGTTAATGCGGTGCTATTTCTTTTCATCAGTATTTAACCGTTCAATTTGTTGCCAAAATAAAGTGCTGTCGAAATTACTCGCTAACGTCACCGTGACCAATAAAAGCAACACAAATGCCGTTAAACCTAAACCAAATTTCAATTCTGCCATCGAGGCTAGTTTCACACAGGCGACAATAATGCCAAGCAAATAAACTTCCAACATTGCCCATTCGTCAATATGTTGTAGCGTGCGTAACCATTCACTTAAATAACGATTTGGACGGTTAAAATATAAATGTCCACTAATTAGCAGCGATAACACAATGCTTAACATGGGAAATAAAATACTCGATAACAAAACTAATATCGCTACGCCCCACATTCCTTCGTTAAACAAAGTCATTACACCACTTAATAACGTGCCGTCATGTGACGTGCCTAAAATTTTAACACCAACAATCGGCAATAAATTTGCAGGTAAAAGTAAACATAATCCTGTCAATGACAATGCAAACGTGCGGACAACACTTTGAGCGCGTGGACGATGTAATAAATAATGGCAACGTGGACAATGTTCTTTTTCACCGACAGCGGCTGAACCGCATCGCACTAATAAATCACATTCGGGACACGCCAGATAATTTGAAGTTTTCATTGGACTAATTTTAACGCATGACACTGTGTCATGTAGCGATTGATGATAGAATTTTTACTATCATTCCTATTTTTAGAGCGACATTATGGCTACCGCGAACGATTTACAATTTAATAGCTTAATCAATAATCTTATAAAAGAAGGGTTTTTAACCGCCGCCGATGCTCAAAAGCATTATCAAGATTCGCAAAAAAAAGGCGTTTCACTTATTAACTATTTGGTGACCAATAAATTTGTTAATTCGACAGTTATCGCGTCCAAAATTTCAATTGAATTTGGCGTGCCATTTTTTGATTTAGACACTATCAACGTAAAAACTTTGCCGTTGGAATTGGTAAATAATACACTCATTCAAAAATATAATGTGTTGCCGTTGCAAAAACGGGGAATGACGCTATTTGTAGCCATTTCTGACCCGCGTAGTTTTCAAGGGTTTGACGAAATAAAATTCAATAGTCGCCTTAACCCCGAGCCAATTTTAGTCGAAGAACACAAGTTACATAAAGTCATCAATGCGTTACTTGAAGCGGCTGAATCAATGAATAATTTCCTTGATTCAGATTTAGATAATTTGGATATTAGCGGGGGCGATGATGACGATAATTCTACTTCTGCTACAAGCGATACAGAAGACGCGCCGATTGTACGTTTTGTAAATAAAATTTTATTAGATGCGATTAAAACGGGCGTGTCGGATATTCATCTTGAACCGTATGAAAAAGTGTTTCGTATTCGTTATCGCTCTGATGGAATGTTGCACGAAATCGCATCGCCACCCTCTAGCATTTCAAATCGAATTGTGTCGCGCATTAAAGTTATGTCAAAAATGGATATTGCAGAACGACGTGTGCCGCAAGATGGGCGCATTAAAATGATTTTATCTAAAACTCGCGCCATTGATTTTCGGGTAAATACTTGTCCAACGTTATTTGGTGAAAAAGTAGTATTAAGGATTTTAGACCCCACGAATGCACAACTAGGTATTGAAAAACTCGGTTTTGAACCTGAGCAACAAAAGTTATTTTTAGACGCGATTAATAAACCCTATGGCATGGTGTTAGTTACTGGACCAACAGGAAGCGGTAAAACGGTATCGTTATATACGGGGCTTAACATTCTCAATATACCAGAACGCAACATTTCTACTGCTGAAGATCCTGTCGAAATTACAGTGGAAGGCATCAATCAAGTGAATGTAAATCCGAAAGCGGGATTAACATTCGCATCAGCGTTGCGTGCTTTTTTACGGCAAGACCCTGACATTATTATGGTGGGTGAAATTCGGGATTTTGAAACGGCTGAAATTGCGGTTAAAGCCGCGCAAACGGGGCATTTAGTGTTATCTACATTACACACAAACGATGCACCACAAACACTAAATCGATTGATGCAAATGGGGATTCCTGCATTTAATATCGTATCCGCCGTGGTATTAATTATGGCGCAACGATTGGCAAGACGACTTTGCGAACATTGTAAAATCCCTGCTGATTATTCTAAGGATTTTTTATTAGGTGCAGGTTTTAAAGTTGAAGAAATTGGACAATTAAGGCTTTTTAAAGCGGGCGGCTGTGAATTATGCAGTCACGGTTATAAAGGGCGTGTGGGTATTTATCAAGTAATGACATTAAGCGAAAAAATGCGAGCATTAATTTTACAAGGAGGAAACGCTATGCAACTTGCAGAACAAGCGGCTTCTGAAGGAATTAATGATTTACGCGCTTCTGGTCTAAACAAAGTACGTTTGGGTATCACAAGTTTTGAAGAAATTGATCGCGTGACGACTGAACATTAAACAGGTGTATTTGAATGGCACAATTGAAAAAATTACCCGCAAAAGAAATCGAATTTACATGGGTTGGTAAGGATAAACTTCGACGAAAAGCCACGGGAGAAATCACCGCGATTGATGAAAATGTGGCACGTGCTGACTTACGCCGACAAGGTATTACTGTCACCCGTTTGAGAAAAAAATCACAACCACTTTTTACCAAACGAGTGCAAAGTGTCACAGCAGCTGATATTGCTATTTTTGCGCGACAGTTAGCCACGATGCTGAATGCAGGAGTTCCTGTTGTTCAAGCCTTAGATATTGTTGGGCAAGGACACGAAAATCCGAGCATGAGGGATTTGCTTTTAACCATTAAAAACGATGTAGAAAGCGGCGACAGTTTGACTCAATCGTTGCGTAAACATCCAGATCAATTTGATGAATTATTTTGCAATCTTGTTGAAGCGGGAGAGCGATCAGGCGTTTTAGAATCACTGCTAGATAAAATCGCGGTGTATAAAGAAAAAAGCGAATCGATGAAAAAGAAAATCAAAAAAGCCCTGACATATCCTGTCGCGGTGGTGATGATTGCCTTAATTGTCACGGTGGTTTTGCTAGTTTTTGTTGTACCTGTATTTGAAGATTTGTTTAAAAGTTTTGGTGCAGATTTACCCGTATTTACCAAAATGGTGATTGCAATGTCAAAGTGGATGCAAGCCTATTGGTGGGTGATTGCGGCAATTTTAACAGCAGCGGTTTACACATTTAAGTTTTTCAAACGCACGTCTGAACCATTCAATTATTTCATCGATAAAACATTGCTGAAGGTTTCTGTGGTTGGCGTGATTATCAATAAATCAGCCATTGCCCGATTTTCACGCACATTAGCAACGATGTCAGCAGCAGGTGTGCCATTGGTTGAAGCATTGGAATCATGTGCTGGAACGTGTGGAAATCGTGTTTACGAAGCCGCTGTTTTGCAAATTCGGGACGAAGTGGCAGTGGGTCAACGCCTTACATTTGCCATTAAAGAATCGGGTTTGTTTCCGCACATGGTTCAACAAATGGTGCAAATTGGTGAAGAATCTGGCGCGTTAGATGCGATGCTATCCAAAGTCGCCGATTTTTACGAAGAAGAAGTTGATAATCTGGTTGATAATTTAAGCAGTTTAATGGAGCCAATGATTATGATGGTATTGGGTGTTTTGGTAGGTGGTCTAATCGTGGCGATGTATTTGCCAATTTTCAAACTCGGCTCGGCGATACATTGATGGAAATGTTTAATGATTTAACTTTATTAACCACACCAGTGGTATTCACTGTGTTAATGGGAATTGTTAGTTTATTGGTAGGTAGTTTTTTAAATGTAGTGATTTACCGTTTACCGTTAATGATGCAGCGTCAATGGCGCAGTGATTGTTTAGAGTATTTGAAACTCGAAAATGATGTGCCGACTGATACGTTTAATCTCGCGTTGCCGCCGTCACATTGCCCACATTGCCAAACGCAAATTTTGGTGCGACAAAACATTCCCGTGCTAAGTTATCTTTGGCTACGCGGTAAATGTGCAAATTGCAAAGCTCCAATTTCGATACGTTATCCGACAGTGGAATTATTCACCGCAATTGCGTCGATGATGGTGGCATGGCATTTTGGTTATGGCGAACAAGCGGCTGCGGGATTGGTATTAACTTGGGTGTTAATTGCATTGAGCGGTATTGATTTAGATCACCAATTATTGCCCGATGTCATTTTGTTGCCGATGGTGTGGTTGGGTTTAATTTTAAGTTTGCTCGGTATTTTTACTGATAGCGCAACAAGTATTATCGGCGCGGCAGGTGGCTATTTGTTGTTGTGGACGGTGTATCACGGTTTCAAATTGTTCACTGGCAAAGAAGGTATGGGGCAGGGCGATTTCAAATTATTGGCAATGTTGGGCGCGTGGTTTGGTTGGCAGTATTTGGGACTGATTATTTTATTATCTTCGTTGGTTGGCGCAGCGATTGGCATGACATTAATCTCACTCAATAAACAACAACGCGAAACGCCCATTCCATTTGGTCCTTATTTAGCAATGGCAGGTTGGATTGCGATGCTATGGGGTGACGGTTTAAATGCGTGGTATTTTGGTTAATCGCTATAATACCCATTTTCTTTTTGCGTTAAATATATAAAACTTATGGCTCATTATCTTGAAATTCACCCCGAAAATCCGCAACACCGTTTGATTCAACGCGCTGTTGAAATCATTCGTGGCGGCGGTGTTATTGTTTATCCAACGGATTCGGCTTATGCCTTAGCGTGTCATTTGGACGATAAAAATGCGTTAGATCGAATTCGACAAATTCGCAGATTAGACGAAAAACATAATTTCACGCTGGTCTGTAAAGATTTAACGCAAGTTTCCAATTTCAGCAAAATTAATAACGAGGCTTTTCGTTTGATTAAATCGCTTACGCCCGATGCGTTTACGTTCATTTTGGAAGCGACGAAAGAAGTGCCGCGCCGCTTACAACACCCGAAGAAAAAAACGATTGGTGTGTGTATTCCTAAAAATGCGATTGCTCAAAAATTAATCGAAGAATTAGGCGAACCGTTAATGACAACCACGTTGATTTTGCCACCCGATACCGATGCTTTGACTGATCCTTACGATATTCGTGAACGGTTAGATGACTTGGTGGATTTGATTATTGATGCTGGTGAAATCGAATATCAGCCAACGACGATTATTGATTGCACGGCAGGGAATTGCACCATTGTGCGTCAAGGCAAAGGCATCGCGCCAACATTGGATTGAGAGAAAATTATTATGGATAATTTGACGGTAATACAGCGGATTGCTGTGTGGATTTTGCCCGTGATTTTTGCGATTACCGTGCATGAAGTCGCGCACGGTTGGGTAGCGAAAAAATATGGTGATAATACGGCTGCACATTTAGGACGTTTGACGCTAAACCCACTGAAACATATTGATTTATTTGGCACAATAATTTTGCCAACATTACTATTGATTACAGGAACGGGCTTTATTTTTGGTTGGGCAAAACCTGTTCCTGTCGATCCACGACATTTTAAAAAACCACGTCAAGATATGGCAATTGTCGCGCTCGCAGGACCTGCATCGAATTTGTTGATGGCAATTGGTTGGGCGTTGATTGCTCGAATTGGTGTCACAGTTGGAGTCGATAATGAAGCGATTGCAATGCCGCTCATTTATACAGGAATCGCAGGAATTTCGATTAACCTTGTGTTGATGTTGCTGAATATGTTGCCGATTCCACCACTCGACGGAAGTCGAATTTTATCGGGTATTTTGCCTAGTTATTGGGCGTGGCAATTCAACAAACTTGAGCGTTTTGGTTTTATCATTTTATTGGTTATGCTTTACACAAAAGTGCTTAATGTCGTGTTGGATTATCCGTTGTATTTTGTTCAGCAATGGTTTTTTACGTTGGCAGGCATTTAATTCTTCATTTTTAGACAATTAAAAAAACATATATGGACGTTATAAATTCTGAAAAACTTTATTCGATACTGATTGTCGATGACCTTTTATTCAACATTAAAGTGCTGGCGGATATGCTTAGTGATGAATACGATATTTCGTTTGCGACAGATGGAAAAAGGGCATTGGAATTAGCATTAGAAAATCAACCAGATTTAATTATATTGGACGTTGTAATGCCCGATATGAATGGCTATGAAGTGTGCCAAAAATTACAATCCAATCCACTGACGAATAAAATTCCCGTTGTTTTTATTACGGCATCGTTGAGTGATGAATCTGAAGTTTTTGGCTTTGAGCAAGGCGCAATAGATTATCTTCGCAAACCATTTCGTCCCAGCATTGTCAAAGCGCGAGTAAGAAATCATATTAAATTGAAAATCGCGCTGGAAGAAAATCTCAGATATGCCGAAAATTTAGTTATTGCAAATGAAAAGTTAAGAATCGAAATTGCCGAAAAAGAAGCGCGTGCGGTGGAATTGGCTATTGCCAATACAGAGCTTCATGCGAGACATATTGCGAAACAAAAATTAACGACTAAATTATTGCAATTCAAAGTCGGCATCGACAATCTTAGTACGGGTGTAACGATTGCTGACAATAATCGCATTGTGATTTATGTGAATTCTTCAGCTGTGCAATTATTTAACAAAATTGAAGCGAGTATCCAACACGATTTACCGATGTTTAACGTTGAAACTTTAGTGGGAACAAGCATTGATTGCTTTCATACAAATTCTGCGTACCAAAAAGAGTTGCTGGCGACTTTTGAATCAACTGTTGAAGTGAATATGCCGTTAGGCGGTCATATTATGAATATCAAAGCGAGTCCAATTTTTGATGGAAATGGCGAACGATTAGGATCAGTTGCAGAATGGCGAGATATTACCGAAGAAGAAATTCGTTTGACTGAATTAGCGCAATCTTATGAAAAAAATAATGTCTTGAATCAGCAAGTCAATCACATGCAAAAATTAGAAAGTATTGGGCGATTAACTTCGGGGATTGCTCATGATTTTAATAATATTTTGTGTTGTATGTTAGGTTTTAACGAAATGACGCAGTATGCGAGCGAAGATATTCAGGACAAAGCATTACGAGATGAAATTGAGAATAATGTTAAACAAGTTGATTTAGCAGGGAATCGCGCAAAAGAGTTAATTAACAAAATGTTGACGTATTGCCGTCAAGATACACAAAAAAAACAAATGGAAATAAAACCAACGAAATTAGTTATTCAAGAAGTTTTGGAAATGTTGAAACCTGCGTTGACCAGTCGAATCGAAATTAAAATGCAGCTTGAATGTGACGAGATTATTCAAATTGATGCGATTGATTTACACCAAATTCTGACAAATTTAGCGGTAAATGCGCGTGATGCGATGAAAGAACGTGGCAGCTTCATTAACATTTCATTGAAAAAAGTAATAAATGTTTCAGCGCATTGTTTGGCGTGCGCGACGGGGATTCAAGGGAATTTTATTGAGTTGAGCGTAACCGATAATGGATCGGGAATTGAACCCCAAATTATTAGTCAGATTTTTGATCCTTTTTTCACCACAAAAGCACAAGGCGAAGGAACGGGATTAGGATTATCGACGGTGAGTGGCATTGTTCATCAATCATTGGGGCATATTTTAATTGATTCTAATTCAGAAGAAGAAACACACGGTACGTCATTTAGAATGTTATTTCCCGTGGTGACGCAATAATGAAATACCACCATTTTGAATGGTGGCGGTGTAAAGTTTATGATGTAAAAAAACCATGTTTTTGCATTCTATAAAGCAAAGTATCGCGGGTAATTCCGAGCAAACGCGCTGATTTACTACGATTCCCTTGAGTACGATCTAGGGCTTGGTTAATCAGATTTGCTTCTAATACATCTAATTTCAATCCTACGCTTGGCAATACAAAATCATGCGTTTCAATAGGATTTGCGTCTTTTTGAAATTCAAGCGGTAAATGCTCTGGCTCAATTATTTGGTCTGCAAATAAAATACTTAACCGTTCGCATAAATTTCGTAATTCTCGAATGTTTCCCGACCAGCGGTAATGCTTCAAAACTTTTAAACTGGCTTTGCTGAATTTTGGAGCTTTAATACCATGATTTTTTTCAAATAGTTTGAAAAAATGGGCAATCAATAATTCAATATCTTCGCTACGCTCTGTTAATGCGGGTAATTCAAACGGCACGACATTTAATCGAAAATATAAATCTGAACGAAATGCACCGCTTGAAATCAATTCTGTTAAATTCGCATTTGTCGCGGCAATCACACGCACATCGACTTTATAAGGTCGTACATCACCCACCGCCAAACATTCACCCGAGTCTAAAAAACGCAATAATTTTGCTTGAATCGACAATGGCAATGAATTGATTTCATCTAAAAATAACGTGCCGCCGTTTGCTGCTTGTAACAAACCTTGTGTGCTTTGAATTGCGCCAGTGAATGAGCCTTTTTTGTGTCCAAACAATTCTGATTCAATCAAACTTTCAGGCAATGCCGCGCAGTTGAGTGTTAAAAATTCTTTGTTGGCGCGTGAACTCGCATTTTTAATCGCGTGTGCGAAAACTTCTTTTCCTGTTCCTGTTTCACCTTTCAATAAAACGGTAACATCGGTTGCAGCCACGATTTTCGCGCTGCGAATCAATGTTTCTAATAAAGGCGATTGACCAATAATAGCTTCAAAATTATTCATAATCCTTCGTGCATTGTGTGCGGCATAATCGCCATTGGATTCAACGTTGGAAACGCCGAAAACAGTGCCAACGCAATCATGATAATCCCAACAATTTGTTTAAATCGTTTCATCGATGCAAGACGTGTTAAAACACTAATCATCACGCCAACTCCCATTACAGCAGGAAGTGTGCCTAAACCGAATGCAATCATCGTCAATGAACTTTGCAAAATGCTACCGCTGGCAATCGTCAATGCCAATGCTGCATAGACCAATCCGCACGGAATCCACCCCCAAACCATGCCGAATAAATAGGCGTGTTTGCAGTCCTTGACAGGAATCAATTTGCGCCCGAACGGTTCAACGCGTCGCCAAATATGCAATCCTAATTTTTCGATATAGGCAAAACGTGGAAACCAACCTGCAATATACAAACCTGCACCTGTCATAATCAACGCGGAAATAATTTGTAATAAACGATGACCGTGTGTTTCGCCGAGCGGCAATGTCACTAAAACCTCAATCAATCCAGCCGCTGCACCTGCAATACCGTAACTGGTAATGCGTCCCGCGTTGTAGCTGAAAATGAACGGTAACAAGCGTTTTTTATCTTGGCGAATTTCAGGTGCAAGGCTGAACGTTAATGAACCAATAATTGAGCCACACATTCCGATGCAATGCAGACTGCTAAATAAACCCATTAGCAGCGCAACTAAAAGTGAAGATGTAAATTCGGGGTCAAAAATCATACGAATTGTGCAGCAATTTGGGCTTGCATAGTTTCTGCCATTGCTTTGCGATTTGCCGCATCACGAATCGGACGACCGACCACGATGTAATCCGCGCCATTTTGAAATGCACCTTCGACGGTCACAACCCGTTTTTGGTCATCGTCTTCACGATTATCGACAGGACGCACACCAGGCGTGATAACGAGTAATTTATTGTCCAATTCTTCGCGCAACATTGAAACTTCTAAACCCGAAGACACAATACCGTCGCAACCAATCGCTAACGCTCGTTTTGCGCGAGATAAAACCAATTCACGCACGTCGCATTGAAAACCTAAATCGTCCAAATCACCACGGTCTAAACTGGTCAACGCTGTAACCGCTAAAACTTTTAAATCGCCTTTATTTGCTGCTGCGGCTTCCATAATTGCATCGTTACCGTGAATGGTGGCTAAATCCACACCTTTTTGACTTAACGCTGCAATGGCGCGTCCGACGGTGGCGGGAACGTCGAAAAACTTTAAATCAACGAACACTTTTTTGCCGCGTGCTTTAAGCCATTCGATGAAACCAAAATAATCGCCACACATGAATAATTCCATGCCGACTTTGTAAAAAATTACGCCGTCGCCTAATTCTTCGACAAGTGCTTTTGCTTCATCGATACTCGGCACGTCGAGTGCCATAATTAAACGTTCATTTACAGGAATGGATTTGGTTGAAATAAAAGATTGCGTCATAACATTAACTATAAGTCTGGAAGTAAAAAATAGCGTCTATCTTACCGAATCTTGGCGGGTTCGATAAATGTTATTTGTTTTTAGGCAATTCGCGTAAAATTAAACTGAAATCACGCTTAAACCTTGTAGGAATCACATGAAAAAATTGCTTTTAATCCCGTTGTTATTTATTTCTACCGTCAGTTTTGCTGTTGAACCGTCAAAAGACGATTGGCAAAACACCACCATCAGCGATGCGACAATTAAAAAAATTCAAGAGTCAAAATTCGTGTATAAAAAATGCGTCGCCGATGAAATGCAAAAAGCACCTTATCAAAAACAAGAAAGCCGTCACGCCACCGAAGCCATTGTAAAACAATGCGAAAATGTGTTGGCAAAAATGCGTGAGGTTTATATCGCTGAAAAAGTGCCTGAAATCATTGCTGACAGACATTTGAAACAAATGCGTTTGCAAACGACACGTTTAGTATTGCAAGACATGATGTATAACGAAGCGGCGCGTTCCGTTCAATAATAAAAACTATAAATAAAGAGGTTTCAAAAATGGATATAACCAATTACACAATTGATTTAGCACTCAAACCAACAACACTGGATGCGTGGCACGTTTGTTTGGCAGGAACATCGGCTATTTTAGCGGGCGCGTTGATTTTAACGTTACTATCATTAGTGATGTGCATGGCACGACGTAAAGAAAATAATGCGGCAGAACCACAAATCAAAATCGTTGAAAAAATTGTGCAAGCTGAACCTATTATTCAAATCGTCGAAAAAATTGTCGAAGTGCCTGTTGAACGCATTGTTGAAGTCGAAAAAATCGTCCAAATTCCAGCACCTGCACCAGTTGTGTTAAAAGAAGCAAACTCTGATGCTGCGTTACAATTGTTGTATTTGTTGCAAAATGACGCACGTTTTATCGACTTTATTAAAGAAGATATGGGCGCACACAGCGACGAAGACGTTGGTATGGTAGCGCGTGTAATTCATGAAGGTTGTAATAAAGTTTTAAACGAACATTTCACTTTCACTTCGATTGCAAAAGAAAACGAAGGCGACAAAATCACGTTGATTGAAGGCTACGACGCGGCGAAAGTACGCGTGACGGGCAACATTGTTGGTAATCCGCCATTCACAGGTACGATTATCCACAAAGGTTGGCAAGTCACCGATGTACGTTTGCCAAGTACGGTTCAAGGATACAACTCGAATGTAATCGCGCCAGCAGAGGTTGAATTATGAGTTTTTTTGAAAAAATGAAAAAACAAGCGGCTGAAACGGTAAAACCTGATGAAGCAAAAAAAGAAGATGTTAAAAAGTCTGACATTAAATCTGAAGTAAAAACCGAAGAACCGAAAGTTGAAGCGGTTACTGAATCGAAAGTTGATGAAGCAAAAAAAGAAGCTTCTGAATTAAAAGTTGAACCTGCACAAGTCGCTGTCAAATCAACGCAAAAAATTGATGATGCAACAGGCAAAAAGTTTGCTGTTGGGATTGATTTAGGGACAACGCATTGTGTACTTTCTTATGCTGATATTACGGATGTTGAAGACGAATTTTCACAACAAGTGATGGGAATTTCGCAATTAACATCGCCGAGTATTGTTGAAGAAAAATTGCAGTTGCCGTCATTTATTTACCAAGCCAATGACGCGGAATTACCAGCAAATTCAATCGTTCTGCCTTGGAATCAAAAACCTGATTTTATTGTCGGAGAAATTGCTCGCAGTTTGGGTTCTAAAACGCCCATTCGTTTAGTTTCAAGCGCGAAAAGTTGGTTGTGTCACGCAGGAGTTGATTGCAAATCAGCAATTTTACCTGCTGATGCACCCGATGAAGTTCAAAAAGTATCTCCATTTGAAGCGACCAAAGCCTATTTGGAACACATGAGCAGCGCGTGGTTACATTTACATCCGAACGCACCACTTTCTGAGCAAGATTTGGTTTTAACTGTGCCTGCATCATTCGACCCAGCTGCGCGTGAATTAACCGTTGAAGCGGCTCGCGCCGTAGGTTTAAGTCACGCAATTTTGCTCGAAGAACCGCAAGCAGCTTTATATAGTTGGATTGAACAAACGCAAGGCGAATGGCGCAAACAAGCTAAAACAGGCGATGTCATTTTAGTTATCGACGTGGGTGGCGGAACAACTGATTTATCGTTAATTGCGGTTACTGAAAAAGATGGCGTATTAGATTTAACGCGCGTCGCCGTTGGCGAACACATTCTACTCGGTGGCGATAATATGGATTTAGCATTGGCGTACACTGTCAAAGCTAAAATCGAAAAAGATGGCAAACGTTTAGAACCGTGGCAAATTCAAGCCTTAACGCACGGTTGCCGCGATGCAAAAGAAAAGATTTTTTCAAGCGATGTAGCGAGTGTGCCATTAGTTGTACCGAATCGCGGTTCATCGTTAATTGATGGCACATTGCGTAGCGAATTGACCCGTGACGAAGTGAATAGCGTTTTAATCGAAGGATTTTTACCCAACGTTCCTGTGAGTGAACGCCCTGTTTCACGCGCTCGTGCAGGTCTACAAACAAAAGGTTTGCCGTATGCTCAAGACGCTGGAATCACACGCCACTTAGCGGCATTTTTGGCAAAACAACAAAATGCCGCCGACGATTTAGATGGTATTGATTTACCCGAAGGCGCGACGTTCTTGCATCCTACAGCTGTTTTATTTAATGGCGGCGTGTTCAAAGCTGACGCATTAAGCCAACGTTTGATGGATGTATTAAACGAGTGGCTGAAAACTGAAAATTCACCCGAAGCGCGTTTATTAGAAGGTGCAGATTTAGATTTAGCGGTTGCTCGTGGCGCGACATATTACGGTTTTGTTCGTAAAGGTAAAGGTGTTCGCATCAAAGGCGGAACGGCAGCTGCGTATTACGTTGGTATTGAAAGCGCGATGCCGTCTGTGCCTGGAATGCCGCCTGAAATTCAAGCCTTATGTATTGCGCCATTTGGCATGGAAGAGGGGACAAAAGTCGAATTACCAACTGATGAATTTGGTTTAATTGTCGGTGAACAAGTCCGTTTCCGATTCTTTAGTTCGACAACGCGCCGTGAAGACGTTGTCGGTACACGTTTAGATTATTGGCAAGATGATGAAATTTCAGAATTAAACGAAATTGAAATAACACTTGATCAAGAAGGGCGACGTTCTGGCGAAGTCGTTGCTGTGCATTTAGGTTCCGCTGTCACCGAAGTCGGCACGTTAGAATTGCAAGCATTTTCAAACAAAGATAATGGACATTGGAAAATTGAATTTGATGTGCGTAACTAAATAAAAAGTAGGTGAAAGACGCAATGTCTTTCACCTTTTCTTTCCACTAACACCCTAGAAAAATGACTGAATATATTACTCGAAATAATCCCAATAATGACGACGAAGATGATTATGAATATGACGAAGATGGCAATATCGTTTATTACGCTGTTCGTCCAAATAAAACCCAAATCAAAAAAGAAATTGCTGCGTTATTAGCATTAGGTGAAGAAATTTCAACGTTGCCATCAGCGCAAATTACTGCGCTGGGCTTGCCTGAAAAATTGGAAATGTTGATTCGTGAAGTTGCAAAAATGCCGCGTAAATCTGCTCGCAAACGTCAACTTAAATTTATCGCGCAACAATTTTATAAAATGGAAAGTTTGGTTGAGCCGATTATTGAAAAAGTGGCTAAATTCAAAAATCAAAGTGGTCACGCTGTACGAGAACATCATATTATTGAAAAATGGCGTACTCGTTTATTAAGTGAAGGAAATGATGCGCTAACTGAATTATTAGATGAGCAACCGCACGCGGATCGTCAGCATTTGCGCCAACTTATACGGAATGCTCAAAAAGAATTGGCGGCAGGGCAATCGTCAAAATCATCTCGTTTGTTATACCGCTATTTAAAAACGCTATTTGATTTCGATGAAGAATGGAATGAAGACGATATGCCTGCAACAGTTGAATTTGAAGATGATACGGATGACTTTGACGACGATGATATGGAGGATGACGATTAAGAAAAAAACGTCATCGCTTCATAAATGCGTGCTTGTGCTTGATGTAAAACGTTAAGCGAAAAGTCGCCATTTAATTTGCCCTTATTGAGTTTTACATACGCGGGAATCGTATTGAGATAAGGTAAGTATTTTGCCTTCTTAGATCCGAAATAACTGTGTAATTTTGCCAAAATGACAATATCAATCAGGGTTAATTGTTCCTCGCCGCTTTCATAAAACCAGTCTTCTGAAAACTTAGGAATGTTGATTAAATCAGCAGAAAAACCAAGGTTGTACAACATTAACGTTCCAACTGGCGGACTTAAAAAAGGTAATGCTGATTTAAGTTCGCGTAAATCAGGCGAATAATCTAATTGTTCTTCGGCAAAATTCAACACTGGAATTCTACCGATGTCGCAAATCAATCCCGCTAACAAAGCATCCTCTGGATTTACCGTTTTGCTTTCTTTTGCCAAAATGTAACACAAACTTGATAAGTAAATGCTGCTGCGCCAAGTCGATTGCATCATACTCATCAATTGTTTATTTTGAGAATAAAACAAATGCTTCACACTAATTCCCATTACTACGCGACGTGTGGCTTCTAAGCCTAAGCGAATGACGGCATTGTGGCAGTTTGTAATAGGAGCTTCGGCAGCATAAAACACACTATTTGCGACTTGAATGAGCTTCGCGACAATCGTTGCATCAAATTGCACGATGTTGATGACATCAATAATAGTCACGTCAGGATCTTGTAGCGCTTGTTTTAAACGTGACGCGACTTGCGGCAAACTAGGCAATGACAAGCTATTTTCTCGATAAGCGTGTGCAAAATCTGCAAAAAAACGATTATTTGGCAAATCGCGCGGCAAATTACTTTTTACAAATTCGTTGCCTAAAGTGTAACGATATTTTTGTTGGCTTAGACGCTGTAAAAATATGCGTGAAACCGCCAGAATAATACACGGCGCAGTTGTAACGACAGTTGAACCACATAAAAATCCGCTATTTAATGGCAATCCAGCTTGTGGTGAACCGACGTTAACGGTGTATGGAAAAATGCCTTCAGGATGTAATTCAACACTACCATGTAATAAATAAAACGCATATTCCGTGCGTTCTCCAGCAATAAATACGACAGAATCGACTGTATAATGCAGCGTTTGTTGGTCGATTTGCTCAAGCATACTTTCAGACAAATAACGCAGTGGGGCAAACTTTCTAAGCGATCTAACGGTTTGCGGTTCAGTAGTGTTAATGTGAATCGGCGTAGTGCGTGCTGTTGGTGTAACAAATACTGGAATAACAGGAATCGCATCTTTAGAGATGCTATCTGGATTAAGAAGCTCGTTAATTTCTTCGTCAGCTTCGTCATCATCTTCCATGGCAGATGATGATGACGAAAAAATACGCTCAAAACCGCCCAGCAAAAGATGCTGCGGCAAGGTAAGTAGTCGTTGAATCGCGCGATATAATACAGCAAGTGTTTCTAATAACATTAACCAAACATGCTCATTGCTTCATCAATACGATGTTGTGCTTTAGATAAAATATCCAATGAGAAATCTGGATTTAATTTTCCATTTTTTAGTTTTGAGTAAGCGGGAATTGAATTGATATAAGGTAATTCTTTTGCGCGTTCTGTGCCGAAATAACTGTGTAATTTTGCCAAAATAACGACATCAATTAACGTCAATTTATCGGAGTCACTTTCGTAATACCAATCTTCCGAATGCTTGGGAACTTCGGTAATTTCTTTTGCAAACCCTAGTGTGTGTAACACTAAAGAGCCAACGGGGGGGTTTAAATAAGGCATCGCAATTTGTAATTCGTTTAAATCGGGGTAACTATCTGGATTTTGTTCAGCAAAATGCAGTAATGGAATTGAGCCGATGTCACATATTAAACCCGCTAATAATGCATCTTCAGGATTTACCACACCAGATTCTTCGGCAAGTACAAAACTTAAACTTGAAATATGTAAACTTTTTTTCCATAACTCCATCATTTTCGCCATAAGCTGCGGCGATTTGGATTGAAATAATTGCTTTACGCTAATTCCCATCACGAGTTTTCGTGTTGTTTCCAAACCCAGACGAGTGACGGCATCGTGACAGTTTTTAATTGGGGTACTAGATACATATAACGCACTATTTGAAACTTGAATCAGTTTCGCCACAATCGGCGCGTCAATTTCAATAATTTTAATGACATCTTTAATGCCAATATCGTTTTCCATTGCTTTACGAAGTTTTATTGCAACTTGTGGTAACGATGGCAAACTCAGTTTATTTTCTCGATAGGCTTTCGCAAAACTGTTGAAAAATTGCGTATTGGGAATTTCTTTTGGTAACTCAATATCAATAATTTCTAAATTATCAGCGGGATCTGATTTATTTTTTGTTATCCACCATTGCACCAAATTAGTTGGCATTGAAAGGATAATGCTTGGAGATTTTGTGGTCGCGGTTGCTCCACAAACTTTTCCACTATTAAGTGGTAAATTCGCTAATGTAGAACCTTCGTCAATAAAATAGCTAGCTCCACCATCGGATTCCAGTTCAATGCTACCTTTAAGTAAATAATAAAGATAGTCACTTTTTTCACCTAAAACAAATACAACGGATTCAGCTGCATAAGTCAAAATCCACTGATCAATTTGGACAATATCTTCATCGTTCAAATCACGAATAGGTGCTAATTTTTTCAATATCGTTAAAGGTTGTTTCGTTTCTTTTGCTGATTGTGGTGGAGTAGCTGCAGATAAACCTGTAGCGGTGTTTGTATCAACAGATTTAGCGCTTTTTTCTTCAGACAAATTTTTAATATCAGTTGTTTTTTTAGAAAAAAGACTGCTTGCCCACGATGCCATAATGATTCAATCCCTTAAATGTCTTTGCGAAGGTTAATTTACTATTTTGTTGGATTGTAGAAAACCGCTGTTTTCGATAAAGAATCATGCCAGCAGCGGTTATTTTTATCAAATAGTGACCAAAAAAAACCAAATCCTAATGCACTCCAAGCAATTATCGCACCGATAAAACGCCAGAATGCTTGACTCCATGTGATTTTTTTATGATCGAATGTTAATACTTGTAGTTTCCATGCTCGTAATCCCAATGTTTGTCCACCATGCGTCCAAAACCAACCATAAAAAACAAAACTAATAATGAGTAAATAAATTGCGTAAAACCAGTTTTGCGGATCAAATGCCTGACCCGCGTTTAAAGGTAAAATTAACGCGGTAGCGACAAAAAGAACACTTAACAGCAAAAGTAAATCATAAGCAATTGCAGCAAATCGGCGTATTAAAATCGATGTGTGTGACATGGTTTTAAACGAATACGCCGTTACAATAACTCACGAAATTAAATTTTAAATAATGACAATTTTTGTCCAAAGTACATCGTCATGCCCAATAAAGCACTAAACATTAACAATGAGAAAAAGAACGGCGGACGATGAAATAATAATACAAAGAAATCACTCAGAAACAAGCTGGTTAAAATAGGCTGATCAATTAAGCTGGTAATAATTTTTTTAAACATAACGACTCCAATTTGAACGTGCATACGTTGTCGCGTATACAAAGAATTAAAAACAGTGACGATTTTACTCTATTCAAAACCACAATGTAAAAGAAAACAAATGTTGATTAACTGTGTGTGAATTGCAATCATATTAGCCACATTATGAATAAAACCAATTGAGTGTGAACGCCATTTTAACTTTTTTAAAAAACTTTGCAGATTCAGACAAACAGCCGATTAGATCGGCAAAAGTTGCTCGCCAAAAATTCATTGAAAAATCACCTGAAATTTCTCGCGTCACTGAAAATTACAAGGATGCAACCGTTATTCCACGCACCGAACATAACGTTTCGCGCCAACAAATTAGCGATAACGCATTGAAAGTCGTCTACAAACTTAAAAAAGAAGGTTTCGATGCCTATTTAGTGGGCGGCTGCGTGCGTGATTTATTGCTTGGACGTGAACCTAAAGATTTCGATGTTGTGACCAACGCTTTGCCTGAAGAGCTTGCCCGTCTTTTTACTAATTGCAGAATTATTGGCAAACGCTTTCGTTTAGCGCACGTCATTTATGGTCGAGAGATTATCGAAGTTGCAACATTCCGTAAAAGTGGCAGTGAAAAACCAAGTGAAGCCCAACGTTCAACAAAAGAAGGGCGTATTCTTCAAGACAATCTGTACGGTACGATTGATGATGACGTGTGGCGACGTGATTTCACTGTCAACGCGCTTTATTACAACATTCGTGATTTTTCAATCGTCGATTATGTCGGTGGCATCGCAGATCACAAAGCAGGGCTAATTCGTTTAATCGGCGATTCAAACGAACGTTTTCGTGAAGATCCTGTGCGAATGTTGCGTGCGGTGCGGTTTGCTGTGAAATTAGGTTTCAAATTACACACCGATTGTGAACAAGCGATTCATCTCAACGCGCATTTGCTTGCTAGTATTCCTGCGGCACGTTTACATGATGAAGTAACAAAATTATTTTTAACAGGTTATGGCATACAAACGTTTGAAATGTTGCGCCATTACGGTTTGTTTGAAGTATTGTTTCCAGCGGTTGAAAAAGATTTATCTCTTGAAACATCGAATTTTCCAAAAATGATGGTGATTAACGCGCTACAAAATTCAGACAAACGCATTGCGGAAGGTAAACCAGTTGCACCTTATTTCTTGTTCGCTGCATTTTTGTATGAACCGATGATGAAACGCACAAATGAAAAATTGGCAAAAGGAATGCTCAAATCTGATGCGTCCTTTTCAGCGGCGAGCGAGATTTTGACACAACAAGTTCGGCGTGTTTCGTTGCCACGTCATTTGACATTGACCATTCGCGAAGTATGGAATCAACAAGCCAAATTTGAGTTTCGAGTAGGAGCAAAAGCAAGCAAATTATTGATGCACCCACGTTTTCAAGCCGCGTATGATTTTCTACTTTTACGCGCTCAAACAGGTTCAGCATCGGAAGAATTGGCAGAATGGTGGACAGCGTACCAAAAAGCGAATGAATCCGAACGGCGTAAAATGACACAACCTCAAGCGCAGCCTAAATCGACAAAACCAAAGAAAAAACGGGTTTATCGTAAAAAAACAAAAACGGCTGTCGTGTCAAATGAGGATAGTGCGTGATGATTTCATATTTAGGTTTGGGGAGTAATTTAGAAACACCTATCGAGCAATTACGCGATGCACGATTAGCCATTGCAAAGATAAGCGGTATCGAAGAAATTGCATTTTCGAGTTTATATCGTAGTCCACCAATGGATTCACGAGTTCAACCCGATTACATCAATGCGGTAATGGCGATTGAAACAGATTTATCACCGCTGAAATTATTAGCCGTGATGCAAAATGTTGAAAATGAACAAGGTCGTGTTCGTAAAGAACGTTGGGGCGCACGCACGTTGGATATTGATATTTTGTTATTTGGCGACGAAATTTTGAATTTTCCTGAATTATGCGTACCCCATTACGGCATGACGGAACGCGCTTTTGTGTTGTATCCATTGGCTGAAATTGCACCTAATTTGACGATTCCAAAATATGGCAAACTCACAGACTTAGTGAATCGTTGTCCGTTAGATGGTTTGGAGCGTTTATCTGATGTCATCTAATTATTTAACATTCAATTCAAATCAGCCACTCACGCATTTAGATTTATTGGCAATGAAACAGAATGGTGAAAAAATTGCGTGTTTAACGGCTTACGATGCCAGTTTTTCTGCATTGATTGATGCGACTGGTATTGAAGTAATTTTGGTAGGTGATTCGCTCGGCATGGTTGTTCAAGGTCATGCGACTACATTACCTGTAAAAATTGATGACATGGTTTATCACACTCGTTGCGTCACAAAAACGTGTAAACGGGCGTTAGTAATTGCTGACTTACCCTTTATGACTTATGTCACACCCGAAGCTGCTGCTCAAAATGCAGCTACTTTGATTCAAGCAGGTGGCGCACAAATGGTGAAATTAGAAGGTGCGAAAATTGAAATTATCCAATTTTTGGTTGAACAAGGCATTTCAGTTTGCGGACATTTAGGATTATTGCCGCAATTTATTCATCAACTGGGTGGGTATAAAGTTCAAGGTAAAATAGCTGAGGCGGCTGAAAAATTACTCGTAGATGCGTTAGAAATCCAAAATGCAGGGGCAACAATGTTAATTTTAGAATGTGTGCCAGCGGATTTAGCGCGACAAATTACAGAAAAATTAACGATTCCCGTCATTGGAATTGGGGCGGGCGATGGGTGTGACGGTCAAGTTTTAGTTGTTTACGATATGCTCGGCATCAGCACGGGCAAACGTCCTCGTTTTTCAAAAAACTTTCTTTCCGATACCAACTCCATTGAATCTGCGTTAAAAAATTATTTTGATGCAATTAAAAAAGGTGAATTTCCCACCGCCGCCCACAGTTTTTAACTTCTCAAGTTTTTATTTTTATGCAAATTCTTCATACCGTTTCAGATATTCGCCATTGTGTTCAAAATTGGAATAACGCTGGTGAGCGCGTAGCTTTTGTGCCGACGATGGGTAATTTACACGCGGGACATTTGCAACTGGTACGCGAAGCAAAACGCCATGCAGACAAAGTAGTTGTTAGTATTTTTGTGAATCCAACACAATTTGGCATTAACGAAGATTTTGCCGATTACCCACGCACCGAAACTCAAGATTGTGAATGGTTAGCTGCCGAAGGCTGTGATTTAGTTTTTTTGCCTAACGTCGAAACAATTTATTCGCCAAATGCTCAAACGTCAGTAAATGTTTCACAGGTTTCAAAAAATTATTGCGGTGCATCGAGGACAGGGCATTTCGATGGTGTAGCGACGGTTGTGTGTAAATTATTCAATATCGTACAGCCTCATGTCGCGTTGTTCGGTTTAAAAGATTTTCAACAATTTGTTGTCATTCAAACGTTGGTGCGCGATTTACATTTGCCAATTGAATTGATTGGTGTGCCAACAGTGCGTGAATTAGATGGTTTAGCAATGAGTTCACGAAATAGTTATTTAAGCGAAGAAGAACGTGCATTTGCTCCTAAAATTTACCAAATTTTGCAACAATCACATGAGCATTTAAAAGCGGGGAAAACAATTTTTGATGTCGAAATATATGCAATTTCAGCATTGACGCAAAATGGTTTTCGATTGGATTATTTCAAAATAGCACGACGTTCGGATTTACAACCTGCTACATTAAATGATGACGAACTTATTATGCTTGTCGCTGTCAAACTGGGTAAAACCCGCTTAATTGATAATTTGTGGTTCAATAAATAATTCCCCCATTTGTATTCTATCAATTCAAAAAAAATAGGACTTATCTGTGTTAAAAAATCCACCGAGTTGTGTTGCCGCTGTAGACTTAGGATCCAATAGTTTTCACATGATTGTTTGCAATTTGACTGATGGCAAATTAAAAACGGTTGATCGTTTAAAAGAAATGGTGCGTTTAGCGTCGGGTTTAGATGAACAAAATTATCTCGATGAAGTAACGCAAGAACGCGCTTTAGCGTGTTTGGAACGCTTCGGTCAGCGCATTCGTCATTTTTCACCAGAAAGTGTGCGGATTGTTGGAACGAGTACATTGCGAACCGCTAAAAATGCCGCACAATTTTTAGAAAAAGCCGAGCGAGCGTTAAATCATCCTATTCATATTATTTCTGGGATTGAAGAAGCGCGATTGATTTATCAAGGCGTTGCGAATAATTTAAGCAGTCAATCGGGTGTCGTGCGTTTAGTGATGGACATTGGTGGCGGTAGCACTGAATACATTATCGGCTCAGGCGATAATCCACTCGACAAAGAAAGTTTGCCCATGGGTTGCGTAACCGTGAGTAATTTGTTTTTTAAAAACGGTAAATTATCCAAGCCAGATTTTAATCAAGCGGTGATTTTTGCTCAACGGCATCTCGAACCATTTCAACAAAAATTTCAACAAAAAAACTGGAACGAAGCCATCGGCGCATCTGGCAGTTTACGCGCGATTGATAAAGTTTTATTTGCGAAAAATTGGAGCAAAAATGGCATTACACTCGAAGGATTGGAACAGTTGGTACAACATATTCACTCTTGCCAAAACATTGAATCATTGAATCTTCCAGAACTTGATGCCGAACGGTTGCCCGTTTTTGTTGGTGGCGTGGCGATTGTTTATGCAACATTTAAAAGTTTGGGAATTACCCAAATGACGGTATCTGATGGCGCGTTACGAGAAGGATTGATTCATGATTTATTAGGGCGTATTTACGATCACGATATTCGTTCAGCAACGGTACGAAGTGTTGCAGACAGTTATCATGTGGATAATCAGCATGCTTTACGGATTAAGCACACGTTAGATTATTTACTTTCACAATTACCCGCAGATTATTTTCAAACTGATTCAGAACAAGTCGAAAAATTTTTGCATTGGGCAGCGGATTTACACGAACTTGGACGTGACATTGCTCATAATCAATATCACAAACACAGTGCGTATGTGATTGAAAATGGTGATTTTTCAGGATTCTCGCGGCAAGATCAAATTTTATTGGCTGTCATTGTGCGAACACATCGGCGTAAATTTTCATTAAAATTCTTTGTTGATTTACCTGTGCCGTGGAATGTAGATGCACCAAAATTAGCATTATTACTGCGGCTTGCGGTGGTGTTGCATCGAAATCGACAAGATTACGAAGTACCTCTGTTTCGATATGCGGGAGAAAAATCAAAAATCAAAGTGTGCTTTCCAGCAGGGTGGCTTGATACCGCACCGCTGACACATGCAGATTTATTGAACGAAGCAGAACATTTAAAAGCAGCTGGATTGAAACTCGAAGTCGAGTAACTATGTACCGACCTCATTTACCTATTTTATTTCGTATCTTTGCAGGACTGATTGCCGCTCTGTTTTTGCTGGTTATTTTTGTATTTATTTGTGGATTAAGTTCGGAAACGAATCAACCGCCACAAGAAAACCTTACGCCCGAACATATCGCGCAAGCCAAACAGATTTTGCATGAAGGTACGAAAATCAAACCTGATGAACTCGCTGCGATTACGCTCACGGAAGCGGATTTAAATTTGGCTGGGCATTATTTACTCAATCGCTATCATCAAAGTGCGATACACATTGAGCTAGTAAATCAAAAATTACGCTGTACATTTGCCTTAAAATTGCCGTCGAATTTCGTGGCGAATTATTTTAATGTCAGTTTTCGATTAGGCAGTGAAGCAGGTGAAACCTTACCTCGTATAACGAAATTTAAAGTCGGCAAATTATTGTTACCTGCGAAACTCGCAGATTGGATGATGTACGCGCTGATTCGGTATTCTTCTCTGAATGACTATTTTATTTTGGCGACAACACCTATTCAGCGTGTTGAAATTTCTGCTGATGCGCTCACTATTTTCTACGAAGAAAATTCCCCTAGTCACACCGTCAATGCCGAAAGCCGCGTAATTTACCAAAAAAAAATTGCTGAGGTTGTCGCGCAACACAATCCAAAATGGCGATTGTCGTTAGCGGAATTATTGAAGCCTGTTTTTGAATTAGCGTATCAACGTGCCGCGTTAGACACCGCTATTCAAGAAAATCGTAGTGCAATTTTAGCTATTAACGATTATGTCAATGCAACCGATAGCCCGAAATACATGGCGTTTTTGTATAAACGCGAAGATTTAGCACAACATTTTGTTGGTGCAGCCGCATTGACAGCTTCTATGAATCGTCGAGTGGCAAATGCGTTAGGCGAAGTGAAAGAATTGAGCGATACCCAAGCGGGTGGTAGCGGTTTTAGTTTTGTTGATTTGGCGGCAGATAAAGCGGGAAGTCGATTCGGTGAATTAGCGGTATCCTCGCCCGAAAGTGCGCGACGTATTCAAGAACAAACGGCACAAATTAAAGATTATCACGATTTCATGCCTGACCCGCGTGATTTACCTGAACATATGGACGAAAAAAAATTTGAACAGCTTTTTGAATCCACCCAAAGTCCAGCCTATCTAGCACTTGCTGCGAAAATTGATCGGCGCATTGCACTGATTCCGATTTATAGAAATGATGAATAGACATCTTTCCTAAATAAAGTCACGAATTAAAAGGGGTTGGTAAAATACTGACAACTCTAAAACTGTCAATTTTACACAACTAAAATATCGATAGTCCCTGCAAACCAATGCAGGTGATATTTTTCAATGAGTTGGCGGTATCGGAACCACAAATAAAAACCGCCATGCCAAAGTTTGTTTCGTCAAACCAAGAGCCATTCCAGGTGTTCGATGAATCCATTTCCGTTTGAATCGCTTCTTTTCTGTCGATTCTTCAACAGCAATTCTTAGTCCTTTGTGAACCCTGCGATAGTTGTAATCAAATAGGTTGATCCAAAGTATCGTTTCAAAGTTTGACTGCT
>CAINDC010000245.1 GCA_903847275.1 uncultured Pseudomonadota bacterium | reverse complement strand
CATTGCTTCGCTCAATGCTTACACTTTGCACAAAAAAGATTTTCCTCCGCAAACACTCGCTGTTTTAAATGCGTTTCATAAAACCCAACGTCCAACTGAATTGTTGTTCACGTTGTTGCCGCAAGCCTGCGGTTTTGAACCTTTCACGCAAGAACAATTTGAATCGCAACCGCCTAAAGCATTTTTGGATGTTCTGGTTGAGCATTTTAAGATATTGCAACAAGCCTATCCTGTGTTGTTAGCCGAATTAAAAATGGCGATTTGTGATGCGCTTGAGCTTTCACCATCGCTTACAACCGCGTCTGTGCGTGAAGCAGTTACACATTTTAAAGGTCTTGAAAAATACACCAAAGACGCAACAGGATTAAAAGCCTTTATTTTGCGTTTGCAAAGTACAGCTACAACTGATGAAGCGTGGCTTGAATCGATTGGTGCGTTGCTCGGAAAAGTTCCACCAAGTAAATGGAAAAGTGATAATCAAATCATAGCGTTTCAGCAGTTGGAATTATTAAGTAAGCGACTGTTGGAATTAAAAGATTTGAATGGACAGATTCTGCAACAAGGTAATGAAAACGCGGTAATGGTGCGTTGGATTAGTCAATCGCAAGGTGAAAACAGCAAAGTTGTTTTTCTTGACTCTCAAACTCAAGAAACCGCAAATCGGTTGTTGATGGAAATGAATCAGAAATTAGAAGGCGTTGACAGCAATACCAAACTGGTGATGATCGCTCAGTTGCTGGAACAGTTAGGGACAAAATAGTAATGAATACAACAGAAAAATCAACTCGCCATTTGCTTGGCATTTCAGGCGGTAAAGACAGCGCGGCTCTTGCGATTTATATGCGTGACCGCGTGCCAGAAATGGAATACTTTTTTGCCGATACTGGTGCAGAATTGCCTGAAACGCTCGAATTTGTTGATTTGATGCAGGATTATCTCGGCAAACCAATCGTTAAAATCAATGCGGGTCGTGATTTTGATTATTACTTAAAACTCCACAGTAATTATTTGCCATCCGCTCAACAACGCTGGTGTACGATAAATTTAAAACTCAAACCGTTTGAGGATTTTGCTGGCACTGATGAGGTTATTCAATATGTTGGACTTCGTGCAGATGAACCACAACGTGAAGGCTACGTTTCAACTAGGCCAAATATAAAAACTCGTTTTCCATTTAGAGAAGATGGATTAGGAATTGATGATGTAAAAGATATTTTGGATGAATCAGGTTTAGGAATGCCAAAGTATTACGATTGGCGCAGTCGTTCTGGTTGTTATTTTTGCTTTTATCAACGAAAAATTGAGTGGATTGGGTTGCTTGAGAATCATCCTGATTTATTTGAAAAAGCCAAAACATTTGAAAAGGCAGACGAAAAAACAGGTAAGCGTTTTACTTGGTCAGAGCGTGAATCGTTAGATGAAATTGAAGCTAGAAAAGACGAAATAAAAGCAAAATTTACTTTGAATCCAAGCAAAGACAAAAAACATAAGGTCACCTCTAATAATTCAAAACAACCACTTTTTTTGATATTCTACTAAACAATCACAGCATGAAGCCATAACAGAAAGATGAAACAAAGATTTGCGAGCCTAGAAGACCGAATTGCAGCGTTAACAAATGCAGGAGATT
>CAINDC010000244.1 GCA_903847275.1 uncultured Pseudomonadota bacterium | reverse complement strand
TTTCATTTCGGAATGTGTTTTCGCCACAAATAATTTGAACCCACTTTTTACGCCTGTCGTCAATGCGTAACTTCTATACACATAAAAATCATCATCTGCAATAACGACGAAGCGTGTTACGAGTATTTCCTTAATTGGCTGGCAAGAGGTCTACAACGCCCTGATTTGCACGCACGAGTCGCTATTGCAATGAAGGGGCTGAAAGGCTGCGGAAAAAGTTCGGTAGGTACATTTTACGTTTCGATTTTTGGTCAACATGGATTACAAATCACAAACCCCAAATTTTTAATCGGGAATTTCAATGCCTACATGGAAGATTTATGCACCCTTTTTGGCGACGAAGTTTTCTTTGCAGGCGACAGATCTCAAGAAAACATTTTGAAAGGTTTAATCACAGAACCGACGCTCATGATTGAACGTAAAGGTATTGATGCCGTATCGATGACAAATCGAATCAAACTCATCATGGCGAGTAATAACGACTGGATTGTCCCAGCTAGCAGCGACGAACGTCGCTACTTCGTTTTAGGTGTATCAGATGAACGAATCGGTGACAGTGAGTATTTCACAGCGTTGCACGACTCACTGGAGCGGGAAGAAACTAAATCGGCTTTCTTGTACGACATGCTGCATCGCGACATATCAGGGTTTGACATCACAAAAATACCTGAAACTGACGCACTGAAAGCACAGCGATTACAGAGTCTGGATAGCTTTGGAAAGTATTGGTGGGATGTTTTAGAGCGAGGTTATATCTATCAAAGTGAATACGGCAACGACGAGTACCATGTGTGGTTTCCCAAAGCACTTACAGCCCTTATTCGACAAGGCTACGAACAGTGGTGCAGACAGCATCGGATTGGAGAACACAAAATTGCATCTACGGAAAAAATGGGGAAGTTACTTACAAAGTGGTACGGAGCTTCAAAATTACTTTCAGCTCAAATCGACTCACCGTATCTATTAGCAGAATCTAAAAATGGTGAGGTAGTTGCAAGCTCGAGTCGTCAGAAAGTGTACATGTTTGGCGACCTGAAGGACGCTATAGAATCTTTCGCCAGAGCGGAAAAACTGTCTACAGAAGAGCTTTTAGTTGACGGAATGGAACTGACTGACTGATAGGGGTAATCGGAACCCTATCACACCCCTATCACTCTTTAGACCAGTATTTTCAAGGTCTGGATATGGTGATAGGGATGATAGGGTAAAAAATTAGAGTCCGTGTATATATCCACTTCAAATACGGTAGCGAACACTCACTGTATTGAACATATATGTACGTATATACCATTCCTATAGGCTTTTTTTATACCCGTTCACCCCTATCACCCTATCCAACGCAGGTGTGGCGCGGGGTGCAGATGATAGGGCTAAATTGGCACCCTATCAAATACAGCATTTACGGGGCTTCCAACCCTATCACGAAATAAAATGAGATAACTACAATGCTTAATAATGTCCACTACTACGAATACAGTACTGCAAATACGCCACTCACAGCACGACAAGTGAAGAATCTACGCGACAGATACGAGAACGCAATTGTTACGCCTAAATACCTTGTTTTGCGCCATTTTTCACCTGCTAATGATTTCATGGCTTTCTTTGATGCTGGCATCTACATCACTAAATTTGGCGATTGTAAGTTCAGCCTGAAACTACCTGAAAATAATTTTAAGGACTACGAAGTGCCGTTTGCGTTCGACGTTTTAGAAAACCAAATTACTTGGACGTTGAATAACTGCGAGATGTATCCACCACGCTTTAATAATCGATGGTTAGAGCGGCTCCTTCCACTACGGACTGAAATTATGGGAGGCGACCTACGTCCTTTATACCTTGGATGGCTTTGTGGTGTTCGGGATGGTTTTGTAATAGAAACGTCTCCTAAACCACCTTGTCCAGAAGGGCTAAAAAATTTGACCACCGCTCAAACTGCTTTGGTCGAATTTTTAGGTCTCAATACCGCTTCAAACGAAGATTTTTATTGCATTTAACTTTTGCAGCCTCTTTTCTACTTTGAGAAATTTTATGATTCAAGAAAATTATGTGTTACTTGATATAGCCAGCTTAACTTCTACACAAGAAGAATTCATCGAACAGTACCTGCATCCCGCATTACAAAGTACACCTGCGGGAAAAATAATTGCTGTGATGCAAGATGATGCATCTACTTTGGCTGAAGATATGTTTGAGCTTGCTTATAATCTTGGCATTAACGGTGTGAAAATACGAGGTGTAGCGGCTAAACACATCATCGCCCACATTGTCAGCAAACTGCCTGGCACCAAAACTGTTTTCACAAATGACGAATTATTAACTGCGTTGAGCGGTGAAAATATGCAGATATTTTTAAATAATCAGCTCGTCGAAACGGATAAGTATGTTCAACTACGCAATTCGCTACTTACCATCCCAGACTTCACTCCTGATGATTGGCAAGAACTTACGGACATATCTGCTTTTACACTTGATAATTTTGTAAATCTGGCAGAACAGTTTGAATCGAACGAAGGAAAAATACTGTTAGATAAATTGAGTCAATCAGCAACGCAAAATGCTACCCTTGAGCTAATTGTCAATTCTTCTTTAAGTAACTGGGCGACCAACTATCGCGTGTCTAAATTACGCCCCGAACTTGCAGAAGGTTTTAGGCAAGGACGTAAATTTTTACGGTTGGAGTGGTTCAAACGAGTTCCAAATACACGCCCAGGTTTAGAAGAATTCAACCGATACCTTCCCACTCAAATGTTAATCACCAAGGATAAATTCAACCTTGAAGGCATTGAGAAACTGTTAAAAAAATCTCGCATCATTGCGTTAGATTGGGAGACTTGGGCTGAACAGAATGAGAATTTTGATGCAGGGTATGTCGATATGTTCGGCAGCAAAATCGCGGGCGTAGGCATTACTTGTGGGGTGTATTTGGAAAAAACGTTTTATTTCCAATTTGATCATGCGGATACTGCAAACAACATTGCAAAAGAATTCCTTATCCCACTTTTAGAATTGTTTCCTGACGAGGTACCAGTTATCGCGCACAACTTTTATTTCGAATGCACCGTGTTACTTTCTGAGTTTGGAGTCCAATTTGACAACATTTATGACACAAAAGTCATGCACCACCACATCGATGAAAGCAGCTCTCACGCACTGAAAGATTTATCAAAACGCTATCTGAACTATGATCAGCTACATTACGAAGATGTGATTGAGAAGGGAAAAACGATGCGTGATTATTCTGGCACAGACATTTTTCAGTACGGAGCGGATGATCCATTAGTTACCGCGCATCTGTTCGATTTGTTCTATATCATCTTGAATTTGGAAGGCTCTTGGGAATTCGTAAAAAACCATGAGTTCCCCACCGTAAATTTACTTGCTGAGTCCTATTTCCGTGGAGTTTCTATCGATTGGGAAGCGTGTCAAAAGCAAGGTAATTACGATTCCGAATACAGCAAAACGTGCATTCAAAAAATTCGCGACTTGATTAAAGACAACCAAAACCAGGAAGATTTAGCTCGTCACGCCGAGGTTTGGTTTAAAGAAGAAATTAGACCTACCTTGAAAAATTTAGATACTACGGAACAGCTCAAACAGGATTTGGCAAACGCTTTTTGGTACGAAGATTTTGACCCTGTTAATAAATCTGGAAAAGAACTCAATCTAAATTCGTACATTCAAAAGCAAGAAGTTTTGTATGGCATGCTAGGATTACCAATTAGAGTTCGAGGTAATGAAACATCAGATGCGCGATCCAAAAAAGGCTTAAAAAATGGAGAGCCAAAAACAGACAAAGACGCGATTGGTGAGGCTCTTGCTTGGGGCGATGCTGTTGGCTGGAAGGCGGACGTATTGAATCTTATGCTTGAAGCTAACCAATCCTCGACACGTTGCAAATTGTTTTATGAAAAATTCCCACTTTGGAAGCACCCTAAAGACGGTTTGATTCACCCACAATTTAATTCAACAGGTACTGATACTCGAAGACCTACAGGTTCATCCCCAAATCTACTTCAATTAAGCAAACGCGATAAGGGTATAAAAGTCAGGAGCTGTATTTTACCTAACCAGAACATGGGACACGATTTGATTTGTTCAATTGATTGGGATGGTGAAGAACTTCGTTTAATGGCGGGGTTGTCTGGCGATAAAGAACTTACGGCGTGTTATCTTGGTGATAATTTAAAAGACGTGCATTCGATTGTTGCAGCTCAAATTGCAGATGTAGATTACGATTATTTCGTTGAGGTTCGAAAAGGCTCCGAAGGTGACGCTCGAGCCAAAGAATTTGATAATATCCGTAAAACAGCGAAACAGGTAAATTTTGCAGGTTCTTATGGTGTTGGATCTACAAAATTGGCGCGTATGCTCCATTGTACAGTTAATCAAGCAAAGTCTTATCTTCGCGCTAAACAAGCCTCATACAAAGAATTTGAGGCATGGAAAGATAAGGTAATTATTGATTTGCTCAAGAAAGGGTTTGTACAAACCCTGTATGGCAATCGCAAGCATGTTTACGACAAAATTTTCAATCGCGATATGGTTGGTAGCATCGAGCGGTCCTCTGTAAATTATTTAGTTCAAGGATTAGCAGCTGATTACCTAAAAGTCGTGCTCTCCAACCTCTGGCGAAACCATACATTTCAACGTCACAACGCTGTGTTAATCGCCCCAATCTACGATGAAATTGTCTTCAGCTGTCACCACACTCAAGCAGCTTCCTTAATCCAAGAAGTCTACGCTGAAATGACCGTGGGGATTCCTGGCATCAACATTCCGATGCTTGCCAATCCTGCTCTTGGTATTAATTTCGCTGATCAAGTGGAGATTTTAACCGATTGTAATCAGGAATTGACTGCGGAGTTTATTCAACACGCAATTAACAAGGTTCTGAACGCATCCCCTGTCACCAATCGTTTCAACGTCTAAATCACCCCATATCTCTTTAGCGGTAGTGATAATGTCCGCAGCAGTTTCAATAGTGGATCCTGATGCCCTAGCTACGTCTGCAATCGCTTGTACGGTTTTTGGGATGCCCGCAGGAGCGACAAGTTTTACCGCTCCTGCGATTTCTGTAATGCTAAAGGCAGTATCTCGCGCAGTTTCTTTTATAGATTCGCTAATGTAATCGCTTGAATGGAC
>CAINDC010000243.1 GCA_903847275.1 uncultured Pseudomonadota bacterium | reverse complement strand
CAGGAATGCGATGGAAAACTCGTGGGGCAAAAACGGTTTTATCTTTACGTTCGCTTATCCAATCGGATTACTGGGAACAATTTTGGAAGAAATTTGATCAATTTCAGGGGGCGGCAGTACATTAAATGGAATCAGCACCCTTGAGTAGATACTTATGATTTGGGTGTGGATGCTAATGAAAAAGATGTGTTAGCCGTTGAAGTCACTGAAGATGATTATCACGATTGTGAAATGTTTGAAAAACTGGTCGAGCAAGTTGATGACGCAATAGAATGTATCTATGGTCTTAAATTTAACCAGAAATAGGGATGCTTGTTTTAACTGTTATTTATGCACCAACGCCGCTTTGATTTATCTAGCTTTCAGAGCATCAATAAAAGTAGTAACACCTACCCATGCGACTAAAAACTTATGAGTAATCACGACGAAATTAACAACAAAGAAACCATTTTAAATGTGCGTGGCGTACTTGCGCGGCATCGTTTAGTTGAAGAATTGGTGCGAAAACAAAATTTAGTGGAGTTACAACGTCTACTTGATCAACTCGATGCTCAGTCGATGGCACAAATGTTGGAAATATTTTCTCCCGAAGATAGACAAATTATTTGGGATTTAATTGCCGAGCCACAAAAAGAAGAAATTTTAATCGTGATGCCGTATGACACACGGGTTGAATTAGCAGCAGATTTTCGGGCGCGTAATCGAAATATGGTGATTCGGATTTTCGATTTACACGAAGGTTTATTAAGACAAATTCCTATCGAAACAAAAGCAGATTTAGCCCACGCAAAACCTATTTGGATTGATTTAGTGATGCCCGAAGATGAACATTTAAATTGGGCGCAAGATGTATTTGGCGTGGATTTACCGAATCCTAAAGAATTAACCGATTTAGAAACAAGTGCGCGATTTTACGTCGAGGATAATGGCGAAGTGCATTTACATTCTGATTTTTTGCTCGACCGCAAAGATGCGTCACGCAACATTGCGGTGGCGTTTGTGTTAAAAAAAGACATTTTATTTTCAGTTCGTAGCGAAGAATTACCCGCTTTTCGATTGCAGCGTTTACGCGCCCGCGCTGAGTCAGATTACATTTCAAACGCGAAAGATTTGCTGCTTGATTTATATGCCGCCGATGTTGAGTATTCCGCGAATGCGCTCGAAGATATTTACATGGAATTAGAAGGCGTGGGACGGCAGGTTTTCAAATCATATATGACAGACGAAGAAGCGGCGAAAATTCTGGCAGCCATCGCGGAAGAAGAAGATTTAAACGGACGAATTCGCCGCAATGTGTTGGATACACGTCGAGCGTTATCGTTTTTAATGCGAGGAAAATTTTTATCTGAAACTCAACATGAAGATGTGCGCGAAATTTTGCGTGACATTGAATCGCTTGATGGTCACACGTCTTTTTTGGTAAATAAAATTAATTTCCAAATGGACGCAACGGTCGGTTTTATTAACGTAAATCAAAATAAAGATTTGAAACGATTAACCGTAATTAGTTTGGTTTTTATGCCGTTGAATGTCATTGCGGGAATTGGTGGAATGTCAGAATTTTCGATGATGACAGCGGGCATTCCTTGGCAAATGGCATACAGTGGTTTGCTAACTGGATTGGCGTTTGTATCGTGGTTGACGTTTATGGGCGTGCAGTTTTTTGAACGCCGCAAAATTAGACGCTTATCAATGGCAAGTCGTACAAATCATAAAATTCAAACTCGATGAATGTCTGGTTAATCGTCGCTACATCAGGGCGAATGCTTGCACAAGCGGCGCAGCGTGAAGGATTTGATGTATTAGTGATTGATTGTTTTGCAGATATTGATACTTCACATTATGCTCAAAAAGTAGTACGTGTTGATTCGCTTTCGACTGCAAATTTAACGACTGCTTTTAGTGAATTTAATGGTTATAAAATCGCTGGCGTAGTTTATGGTAGCGGTTTTGAAACGTGCGTTGAGAGTCTATATTTTTTAGAAAAGCGTTTTAACGTTGCAGGAAATTCTGCTGCTGTTTTTGAATCTGTGCAAAATAAACAGACATTTTTTGCGGCGTTAGATTCACTAAAAATTCCGTATCCTGAAACACATTTTTCTTTTCCAAATGAATCAAAAAATTGGCTTTCCAAACCGCTTCGAGGTCAAGGCGGCGTTGGTATCAATTCACAAAAAAAAGATATTTATTGGCAACATTTTTACGATGGGCAAGCGCAAGCGGGTTCAGTTTTATTTTTAGCGAATGGTGAAATTGCGACAATTATTGGTTTTAATACACAATGGACGCGAGATGATTTTCTATTTTTAGGTATTTCAAATCACAGTAATTTAAACGATTTGCAAAAAACGCAGATTTATTCGTGGCTACAATCCATCGTTGTGCATTTCAATTTACGCGGATTAAATTCATTGGATTTTATACAAACTGAAAATGAAGTTTTTGTTTTGGAAGTCAATCCACGTCCGTCTGCAAGTATGCAACTTTATAACGCATTATTGTTTAAAGCACATTTAACGCTAAAAACGGAATTTTCTCGAACAACAGATTTTTCAGCATATCAAATTGTTTACGCTCCCCAAACAGTAGTCATTCCAAAAAATTTTGTGTGGTTAGAATCTTGTCAAGATTTACCGCCTACAGGCGTGATAATTCACAAAAAACAACCTATTTGCAGTATGATTGCGATTGGGAAAACCTCTAACTTAGTATTAAAAAAGCTAAAAATTAACATTCAAAAATTAGAAGGAAATTTAACGATGAAACAAGCAAGTGTGAATAAACTTACTCAACCTTTAGTCCAAGAGCTTATCGAAAATGCAGCGAAATTGCGTGTCGGTGTTGAGGTTTTGGAAAATGGTTGCACCGTAATTGATGCGGGAATTAAACACACGGGTGGATTGGAAGCGGGACGAATTATTGCTGAAATTTGTTTAGGCGGCATGGGAACGGTATCGATTTCACATAGTTCATACACCACAAATTGGCCTTTATCGGTAAATGTTCACACTGGCAATCCCGTTTTAGGTTGTTTAGGCAGTCAATATGCAGGCTGGAGCTTGTCGCATGAAAAATACTACGCACTCGGCTCAGGTCCTGCGCGTGCAATGGCGACTAAACAAAAAGAAGGGCAAACGATTCCTGTCGAAGAACTATATCAAGAGTTGGCGTATCACGATGAAGCAGATGCGGCGACATTGGTGATTGAAAATGATGCGATTCCACCATTAGCAATTATTGAAAAAGTCGCATCATCGTGTGGTATTTCACCCGCCAAATTAACGATTATCGTCACGCCTACAAGCAGTTTAGCGGGTGGTGTTCAAGTTGTGGCACGCGTTTTAGAAGTTGCAATGCACAAAGCACACGCGTTACATTTTCCATTAGAAAACATTATTGATGGCAGCGGTTCTGCGCCAATTTGTCCGCCGCATCCGAATTTTGTCAAAGCGATGGGGCGCACTAATGATGCAATTTTATTTGCAGGTCAAGTGCATTTATTTGTAAAAGGTAGTGATGAAGCGGCTGAGAAATTGGCAAAAGAATTACCAAGTTCAACATCAAAAGATTATGGAAAACCGTTTGCGAAAATTTTCAAAGCGTGCGATTACGACTTTTTCAAAATCGACGCAATGTTATTTAGTCCCGCAAGTGTTATTGTGACAGCCGTTGAATCGGGTAAAAGTTTTCGTGCAGGTCAGTTAGATAATGCGTTGTTGGATTTATCGTTTGGTGGATAGTCTCTACAACCAATGCCTTAATACCATTAAGGGGGCCTCTAAAAATTACATTTTTTGTCATTTTCGATAATGTAAATATTTGATTTTATTATGGCCAAAAAACTTAAATTTGAATTATCAGAGGTGTCGCTTAAAAATAAGCGAGATTAATGACTCGCTTATTTTTTATATTTTCAAACATTAAAACTTTTCAATGAAATGGATAAATCACGAGTTTGATCTTCAAGCGATTCAGCTGCAGCTGCGGCTTGTTCAACTAATGCTGCATTTTGTTGCGTTACATCATCCATTTGACGAATTGCTAGATTAACCTGCCCAATCCCTGCTGTTTGCTCTGCTGATGCAGCAGTAATTTCTGCAATAATCGCTGACACGCCACGAATTGAATTTACAATTTCCGACATAGTTTGTCCTGCATCAGCAACTTGTTTACCGCCACCTGATACACGCTCAACTGAATCACTTATTAAGCGTTTAATTTCCCCTGCTGCATCAGCGGCACGTTGTGCTAAATTTCGAACTTCAATCGCTACAACTGCAAAACCTTTACCAGAATCGCCTGCTCGAGCAGCTTCAACAGCTGCGTTCAATGCCAAAATGTTTGTTTGAAAGGCAATATCGTCAATCACAGAAATAATATCGACAATGCGATGCGACGAATCGTTAATTTCATCCATTGTTGTAACAACAGAATTTACCGCTTCAACCCCACGTATCGCAATGTTTGCAGCTTCATTTGCCATACGATTGGCATCTTTTGCGTGCATATTGTTTTGTTGTACCGCTTGCGTCAATTCTTCCATGCTCGCCGCAGTTTCTTCTAAACTTGCCGCTTGTTCTTCGGTACGATGTGATAAATCATTATTTCCAGCTGCAATTTCTTTAGCTGCCGTACTAATCATATCTGCAGCACTGTGAACATCACCGATTAAATGTTTTAAATTTTCAGCAGTGTTATTCATGCTCGCGGTCACCTCACCAAAAACACCTGGATAATTCGTTGAAATAAATTGTGTTAAATCGCCACGCGATAACGCTTCGGCAACCCGCACAATCTGATTTAAACTTTCCAATGAATCAAGTGTGCTGTTGATATTGTTTTTTAATGTCAATAATTCACCACGACCTTCGGCTGTCACACGATGATTATGATTTAAATCACCTGCTGCGATATATTCCATGATACGACCAATATCTGTCAACATGACACGCAAAGCCTCTTGTGAATTAATCGCTTTATCAATAATTTGCTTATAATTACCTTTCACGTTGGCAACAATAACTTTGGCAAAGTCAGCGTTATATAACGAATTCATCAAATCATTTAACGCAAAAATAGTGATTCGAAGTTGCCCGACCGTTTCATTTACGTTAATTTTTAATTCATTTAAATCGCCAGTCAATTTAGTTTCAATTTGAACATTAAACTCACCGTGTGAAATTGCATTCATTACAGCATTTGTGTTTGATAACGCCATTTGTAATGTCGTCATCATGGCATTAAATGCCGTCGCTGTTTGTCCAATTTCGTCTTCTGAATGGTAAGCTAATTTTTCAGAGTAATTGCCTGTTTCATTGATTGTAATCAATGTATTTTTCAATAAATCTAACGGTTGAGAAATTGCCACCGTTACTTTTGAAATCAAAATAATCGTTAATAAAATAACCAGCAACGTCAAAATTAACACGATAATTAACGTCGTCATGGCGATTTGTTTTATGGAATTCGCGCTATTTTGCAAATCACCCACTAATTTATCTTCCACTATTTTCATTAAGTTGATGCGTGCCGTGGCTTGCTCAAACCAATAAGCGTTATCAATTCCCAGTGACGTATCTAAATTAGATTCCAGCGCACGTTTTCGCATGGTATCAACTTCAACAACCGATTTCCCAGTTACCGTTTGTTTGTGAAATTCAATTTGGTCGGGTGTCGCAATTTGATTAAATTGACTAAAACTAGCATTGTATTCCCCCAAGTTTCCAGACAATTTTAATAGATGAGGTAAATCCATTTTATCGAGCGCAAAAATTCCAGCCAAAATAGCGCGTTCTCGTCCTGCCCGTTCTTTCATATTCAAATACGCAGAATAAGTATTTGCACTACGCATGATTTCCGAATTATTTGTCGATTTTGCAACCGTGCTTGTCAATTCTAAAAGTGATTGAATAATCGTCGTGTATTGTGCCGCACACGCCAAACCATCTATTTGAAATTCTGTTGATTTTTGTCGTAAGGCTTGCAGTTTTGATAACACATCGACGGTGTTTTGAAGTGACGAATTACCAGCTATCAGACGTTGATTTATATTTTCATTTAATATCGTGAGAACTTTGTCACTGTCAGCACGCACAGTTGGCAGTTTATCTGCCATTTTCGCACCTTTACTACTGACAAAAGCAACTGAAGTGCCTCGCTCTTTTTGTAAATTATGCGCTGCCGCTCCAATTTCAGCGAAAAATGCAGCATCTTTAGTTAATTGTGTTGATTGGCGAACAGCATGAAAACGATCCAGAATAATCGTGCTACTGGCGATAATAAGACCGAGCAATGGCAAAATTAGCATTGACAGTAATTTGCGTCTAATAGACAGATTTTTTAAAAACATAATCGTGTGTTTCCGAAGAATGAAAATTTATTTTGTATGAATGACGGATATTAAATCCGCCATCTATCATGTGATTTTAAAAATTGATGTTACCTTGAATCCAGATTTTTTGTGTATTCGTTGTCGCCGTATTATCTGCTTCGTAATTCGCATATTTCGCCATTACAGAATAATGTTTACCGAATTTTTTAGTCGCTTGAAAATCCCATTCTTTACCATAAGCAATGTTGCCAGTGTCATCGGTGTAATCATGATAAACACCCGCAATCGTCAAACTGTCGTCCCATACTTTTGCGCTGACTGTTCCGAAAACATCACGAATACCATTTTTGGGTGTCGTTCCTGCAAACAAATCCGCCCAGCCTTGAAATGCGTGATTCGTTCCAAGTGGCGTAATGAAAGCATTTGTTCCATTACCATTTAACTGTTCAGCGGCACCTTGGAAGGTCATAAAATACGCATTAAATCCACCCATCACATTGTAACGATTTACTTCATAAGTGTTAACTTGATGACCATAATCTTGTTGAATGCTCCATTCTGCTGTGTAAAGCAGATTGTAATTCGTATAAATTTTTGGTGTCGCGCCATTTAAATGCAAACCAAAGGTTTGGTTTGATTTCACATAATTTTCTTTTTCGGTGTAATCCAACCAATAACCGTAACCAATTAGGTTGCCATAATCGCCCAACTTGTAATTTACATTCAAAATTGGCGCATTTATGTTTTCAGTTGTCGAAGTGAAAGTTTGGACGTTGCCAATGTAACCTGCGTTAATTGTGGTATTAGGCAATGATTTATTGGTAATTAAAGCCGAATCAAATGTAGTTTCCATTTGTCGCCAGCCTACGTTTCCAATAAAACGATCGTCGTCGAATTTAATGCGTTGACGACCGCCTTTAATCACAGTGTCTGGAAGTCCCGAATAACTTAACCACAATTGATTTAATTCGTTATACGCGGGATCTGAAATAGTTGAAAATCCCGTATTGTGTCCACGCGAATCGTTGTAATCCGATTGCATTGCGTGTGTACCTTCATATTCTGCAAAACCTTGAACACCATGAAAACTCGGTGACAAAATACCCATTCGTGTGCGAATAGTGTTGGCGTTTGCCGTTTTAGGATTTGCAGGATTTGTTGGTGAAATTACACCAGCATTTTGGTCAACATTTTCAAAGCGGTAATTGATATCGGCTTTAATCCCACCATCACTGCCAATTTTCAAAGCATCTTCTATCGTTTTATTGTAATCAGAAGCAAATGCTGAGTTTGTTGCCACAATCACTAATGAAAGCAATGTGCGTTTTAAAAAAATATCCATAAAATAGCCTGTAAAATGTTGTTTAATAAATAAAGTGTCAGCAAATGCCGTACCAATTAAAATAAAGAAGTTGATCGGAACAAAAAATTGATTATTTAACGTCCATAAAAAAACGGTGTAGCAATTCATTTGCTACACCGTTTTTTAGCGGCAACGTGTTACACGTTTCCCATAACTTTTGTTGCCCAATTGATGCTTTCCATATATATCTCACCAATTTTTGCCTGATTAACATTACCAAATGAAATTGAATCAGTATTCCAATGTTCATAACTTAGAACGCAATTTAATGCTTCTCCGCCTAAACCTTTATGATGCAAAATTGCGCCGATAATATCATCGCCTAATGGCAATTGTTCTAAAGCATCGTCCAATGAAATATCCAAAATACTGTCTAACGACGACAACATTCCAATCAAAAAGAAATTAGCCGTTTTTTGCCCAACAATTTGAGCTAACAATTCGCACATTTTTCCACGAATCAACGCATTTTGCATGACTACAGCGGGTTTATCTGACAATGAAGACAACATCAAAATGTTAATCCAACGTTTTAACTCGACCATTCCAAGATAAGTAATCGCCTGACCAATGGATTCAATTTTGGTGGGAATTGAGAAAAATGCTGAGTTGATGTAATGCAATAATTTATAACTTAACCCTATATCTTCTGAAATAACTTTCGTTAATTCATCGAATTCAACATTAGGATTATTTATTGTCGTCAATAAGCGCACAGCTGCAAGTTGATTTACCCCCATACGTCGCCCTTCAACTAAATTCGGTTTGCTAAAAAAGAAACCTTGAAAATAATCGCATCCTAATTCACACAAATAGGCATATTCGCTATGCGCTTCGACTTTTTCAGCTAAGATTTTTAAATTATATGGTGCAAGTTGAGCAATCGCATCACGAGTTTTCATTTCACCCATTTCTAAAATATCGAGTTTAACAATGTTCGCAAATTCAACTAAAGGTTTCCGTTCTTCTGTAAAAACAAAATTCCCCAACGCAATTAAATAACCTTGCTTTGACATTTCACGCAAATTATCAATTACACGCAAATCATCAATTTTCACGTTTTCAGAAATTTCGATAACGATACGATTTTTTGGTAATGATAATGGCGTTTTATCTAAAATGTTTTGCGTTGAAAAGTTAATAAAAGCTCTATGTTTATCGACGATATTATCAATGCCAACATCTAAAATCTTTTCAATAATCATTTGATTCGTTGCATCGTCTTTATCAGTTAAGTCAAAACCCTGACCACGAAATAAAAGCTCATAAGCGTAAATATTCAAATGTTTGTCAAGAATTTGCTGCCGTCCAATAATGAAATCTGCCATAGTTTTATCTCCACTCAATAAAGGTTATAAAAAATGAAATCTGTATTTGTTTGATGAATCAATTGCCATTCATCAATTCAATGGTGACGTAAGTAATTAAAAAGTACGAGGCTAGCCGCTTGTTCGTAGTATAACTTAGATTTATTCATTCCTTGATAATTTGCCTACTATTAAAAACAACTATTACACCTGTTACACTATGGCTGCTTTTAGTGTCACGCAGAAGGACGCAAGCATTTTTAAATTTTAATAAAATAATGAGGTGTTTTATGTCAAAAGTTCTAAATGAAGTTTTACTCGCAAATCGTGAATATCACGCAAATTTTCAAAAAGGCGATTTAGCGATGCCGCCCGCTCGTCAATTTGCAATTTTAACGTGTATGGATGCACGTTTAGATCCTGCAAAATATGCTGGTTTGAGTGAAGGCGATGCTCATGTTATTCGTAACGCGGGTGGACGCGCGAGTGATGATGCAATCCGTTCATTGGTGATTTCGTACAAATTACTCGGTACAAAAGAATGGTTTGTCATTCATCACACAGATTGCGGAATGGAAACATTTACCGATGAAATTATGCGTGATTTGTTGGCGAGTAGTTTAAAAACAGCATCTGTTGATGAAAATGGCTGGCATGATTGCGGTGAAGGTGGCGGTTCTCATGAAGCTAAACATATTTCATGGTTAACCATTAGTGACTTAGCACAAAGCGTTGTTGAAGATGTTGTTCGGATTAAAAATCATCCACTTGTTCCTAGTGATATTCCAGTTTATGGCTATATTTACGATGTTAAAACGGGTGGTTTAATTGAAGTTCCTGAAGCGACACGCATTGGCGCAGTTCGTTAATTCTTTCTGTCGTCCACTTTAAAACGAGGTGATTTTTATTGTGGGCGACAAGATTCCAACCATTTTAATGCACTGAACCCCGCTGCTCGTCCTGTTGCTAAACACGCAGTCAATAAATAACCGCCCGTCGGTGCTTCCCAATCCAACATTTCTCCCGCATAAAAAACACCCGTCAATTTTTTACTCGTTAAATCGTCATTCAATTCATCAAAACAAACACCGCCCGCACTACTAATTGCTTCATCAAGCGGACGCGGGGAAAGTAAAACCACAGGAAATTTTTTGAGCGTATGCACGACTAACTCAGACGAATTTAAATCATCAACCGATAAAATTTCCCGCACCAATCCAGCTTTCACGCCGTCTAAACCCAATTGTCTACGCCAAAATTGGGCTGTTGATGACTTTCCACGCGGTTTACTTAGTTTTTTTAATAATTCTTCTGCTGTTTTATCGGGAAATAAATCGAGATAAATCGTTGCCGTTCCCATGTTAAAAATTGTGTTTCGAATGCGTGACGATGCGGCATAAATCAAACCACCTTCAATGCCATTTTCAGTCAACATTAGTTCGCCTTTTTGCTCCAAATCTTCAAAACGTAAACTCACATTTTTGACTGGCAAACCTGCAAAACGCGCTTTGAAATAATCGCTCCACGCTACATTAAAACCGCAATTACTTGGCTGTAATGTTTCAACTTTTATACCTTTTTCACGCAAAATTGAAACCCACTCACCCGTTGAACCCAATTTAGCCCAACTGCCACCGCCCAATGCCAATATCACAGCATCAGCGGTTACTATTTGTTCACCATTTGGCGCATCAAAAACCAACGTTTGTGCTTCATCATTTTTCCAACCTAACCAACGATGACGCATTGAAAATTGAACACCGCGTGAACGCAAACGATGTAACCAAGCGCGTAATAACGGCGCGGCTTTCATTTCTTTTGGAAAAATGCGTCCCGAAGAACCAACAAACGTTTCAATGCCTAATTCACTTAACCATGCGCGTAAATCTGTCGGGGTAAAAGCATTTAAATAAGGGGCAAGATTTTGTTGGTGCGTGCCGTAGCGTGTCATAAAAACAGAAAAATCTTCCGCGTGTGAAATGTTCATTCCACCTTTACCCGCCATTAAAAACTTTCGTCCTACTGATGGCATCGCGTCATAAACCCTCACACGAACATCTGCGTGACTAAGCACTTCTGCTGCCATTAAACCTGCTGCACCTGCACCAATAATTGCGATTGTTTTCATGATTTATTGAGCCAACTATTCATACGATAAATGTGTGAATAGTCGCTCAAAATAAACATTTATGCGTGACGTGGTGTATTCATTGCGGTTGTAATTGCTTCTTGCAATTGACCATGTGTAAATGGTTTTTTCAAAATTGCATTCGCACCAATTATTTTGGCAGAATCCAAATTAAAATCGCTACTTAACATCGCGCCTCTGCCACCAGACATGGCGACAATCGGAACCTTTGTGTCGATTTCTAAAAGCGCAAGAATGGTTTCAATTCCATCTTGTTTTGGCATAAGTATGTCAGTAATAACCAAATCAAATTTGCGTGATTTGTAAGTTTTTAATGCTTCTGCACCATTCTCAGCGACCACCACTGAATGTTTATCGTGTGTCAGCATGATGGTAAGTAATTCACGCACTTGTAAATCATCATCAACAAGTAAGATATTTGCCATTGTCGTTTCCTTGAATCGTTTAAATTTATGCCATCGCCTGTTTAACGGCTTGTCTTAATTGAATATCAGTAAATGGTTTTTTCAACATAACCTTTGCTCCCACCAATTTCGCAGAATTCAAGTTAAAATCACTCGATAATGCGCGTCGTCCACCAGACATAGCGATAATAGGCACGTCACGATTTAATTCCATCAGCTCACAAATCGTATCAATACCATCTTTGCCTGGCATAAGTATGTCAGTGATAATCAAATCATGGTGGTGTGACTTATAAAGTTTTAACGCATCAGCCGCATTATAAGCAATTTCAACAGCATGCTTCTCAAAGTTAAGCATCACAGAAATTAGTTCACACACTTGTGGATCATCATCAATAATTAAAATTTTAGACATCACAGTCTCCCAAAAAAGTTAAAGTTAAGAATTATTAAAAAAGTTTTCTAATGTACTGATAATTTGATCTGTACCAACAGGTTTTCTAAATAAAAATGTATTACCTTGCGGCAAATCTTCAGCCGTTTTCAATTTATCACTGTAACCTGTACAAATTAAAATCGGTAATTGGGGACGAATCGCGAGCATTTCAGACGCTAAATCAAGTCCTGTCAAATTTGGCATTCCATAATCTGTAATAATCGCATCAAAATAATCGGGGGCATTTCTAAAGTATTCCAATGCCAAAGGACTAGAAGTAAATGCTTCGACCGCATAACCAAAATCAATCAAACACTCTTTAAACAACATACAAATAATTTCTTCATCATCAACGACACAAATTCTTAACTGGCGTTGACAAATTAAAGCATTTTTCTCCGCAACACTATCATCTAGTTCGTTATTTATTTCTTCGTGGGCGAGTGGAAATAACAAATGAAAACTTGTTCCTTTACCACGTGTCGATTCAACCACAATATGTCCATCGGCATTATGGAGAATGCCACTCACAACCGATAAACCTAATCCAGTGCCTTCGCCCAATTCTTTCGTGGTGAAAAATGGATCAAAAATGCGATTTATTTTTTCTGAATCAATGCCTTCGCCATTATCACTGACACTGGCAATAACAAAATCACCTTCTAATTTTTTTGAACACGCATTGCACCGACCGCTGTAATTTTTAGAAAGTGATAAATCAATCGTGATAACACCATGATGATTATTGCTACTTTGAATCGCATCTCTCGCATTGACCACTAAATTCGTGATGACTTGATGTAGTTCAATCGGGTGAACCACAATTTTAATGGCTTTATTTTCATTAAAATTGAAGCGTTCTACAAAAGAGATGTTACTGGTAATGGTTGAATGAAGCAGCTGAACCACTTCTTCCATAATTTTAACGGGAGAAATCGGAATCGTCGCTTTTGCAGCACTGCCTTCACGACAAAAAATCAGCATTTTATCAACCAAATCCGCCGCTCGATTTGAAGAGCGTTCGACATTTTCTAAATAATTGTTAATTTTTTCTTTAACGGGTGAATTTTCATTGTGCTGATTATTGAGCATTAACGCTAATCGCGTAAAGCCCAAAATAGACATCAAGATATTATTAAAATCGTGCGCCACACCGCTGGTTAATTGCCCAATGGTTTCCATTTTTTGTGATTGAAATAATTGTTGTTGAAGTTCGGCAGCGGATTCTTCCGCTCTTTTTCGTTCTTCAATCATGCTATCAAGATATTCAATAGCTTCAGCTTGATGTTTTAGCTTAATGTGATTACGAATACGCGCTCGCACAATGCCAATCACAAATGGCTTTGAGATGTAATCCACAGCGCCTAAATTCAAACCGAGTTCTTCATCAAATCGGGTATTTTTCGCCGTTAAAAAAATAACCGTAATTTTATTGGTAACGGGATTATTTTTTAGCAAACGACACACTTCAAAACCATCAACGTCAGGCATCATAACATCTAACAGAATCAAATCGGGCTGGCATTTTTCAGCAATAGACAGCGTTTCTGTGCCATTTGTTGCGATTTTAATTCGATAATCTAATTCTAAAAATTCCGCTAAAATTTGCACATTAAGCGCATCATCATCGGCGATTAGAATGACTGGTTTTGTTGTATCGGGCATTTTAATTATATCCTCGTGCTTCAGATTCTAGTTAAATTCTATAATTCAACAATCTGTTTCAAAATTTTACGTGCTTCATCGTATTTTATATTTCTAATCAATTTATAGAGTTTAGAAAACTGTTGAATCTGGTTGGAATTCAAATAGAGTTTCAGTGTATCAAGCAATCTATCCGAAATAAAATCTTTTCCTTCAAGTAATTCGTCCAATTCAACCGTGATTTGATTAAACGCTTTAATTTCATCGGGTGTTCGGAGAACTGAATCTTTTGATGAATTTGACGCTGGGAAATTCAACATAGATTTATTAAACTTTTTCGCATCAATTAGCTGACGTTCCTCTTTATCCGATTGAGCTGATTTTTCCATCTGAACATCAAGCGACAATTCAAAACTAAAACAACAGCCTTCACCCAAAACGCATTGCACCACAAATTCGCCGCCCATCATCTGCAATAATTTTTGGCTAATCGATAATCCCAAACCTGTCCCACCAAAACGGCGAGTGATAGAACCGTCGGCTTGGCTAAATGGTTGAAATATCGCTTCATATTTATCAGACGAAAGACCAATGCCTGTATCAATCACCGAAAACAATAACCGCGCTTTCTGCTTTTCCATTCGTTGAAGGGTAATTCTAAAGATAATGATGCCATCTTCTGACGTGAAATTGACCGCATTCCGAATCAAATTGGTAAGAATTTGCTGCAATTTATAACCGTCGCCAATTAAATCACGCGGAACATCTGCCGAAATCTCAATTTCAAATTTAATACCTTTTTCTGCTGCATTGTCTGAAAATAAATTACTCAAACTTTGCAATATGAAATCAAGATTAAACTCGATAAATTCAATATGAATGCTACCTGCCTCTAGTTTAGAAGAATCCAAAATATCGTTCAAAATGCACATTAAATTCAGCGTGCATTGGTTAATTTTTTCTAAATAATGATGCGTTTCTATTACCGTGTCTTTTTGCAAAGCCAATTCTGAAAGTCCGAGAATTGCGTGAATCGGCGTGCGGATTTCATGCGACATATTGGCAAGAAATTCTGTTTTAGCAATCGCAAGCAAATCGGCTTGTTCTTTTGCGTGCAAAATCAGAGCTTCGTTTTCTTGTCGATAACGCGCAATATCCAAAAAGACATTCACTTTTGCACGCAAAATATCAGGATTGAATGGTTTCGTTAAAAAATCCACTGCACCACTTTTGTAACCCAACGCAACGTGCCAATCGTCGGTATAAATCGCCGACAGAAAAATGATTGGAATATGTTGTGTGCGCGGGTGTGAACGCATAATTTTGGCTAATTCGTAACCATCCATCATCGGCATTTGGACATCAAGAATGGCAACTTCTGGCAACGTTTCGCTTTTTAGCAAAATCTTTAACGCAGCTTCACCTGAATGGGTTGCGGTAATCGTTAGGTTTAAATCTGTCAGGGTGTTACTTAACGCCAGCAAATTTGCTGCGCTATCATCAACAATTAAAATGTTCATTAAAAATTTATAGACTAAAAATTATGGATTATTTGGCAGTTGTGCCGTTGTTTGATATTGCATCGTTTTTGCTCGATCAATTAACGCATCTGCAATTTTTTTAAGCGGCAAAACACAATCTGCACCCGCTTTACACAATGCTGCATTTGGCATAAATCCAGTATTCGCTGTTTTTGGATCTTCAATCAACGCCCAACCACCCGCTTTTCGGATAGCATCTAAACCTTCAGCCCCATCCGCATTCGCACCTGTCAAAACAACACCAATGGCATCTTCGCCATAAGCATTCGCAACCGATTGAAACATTACATCAATACTTGGACGCGCATAAGATTTGCGTTCTTGAGAAGATAGCGTGAGGGTTGCATTTTCTTCTATAACCAAATGATAATCGGATGGCGCGACATAAACATAACCTATTTTAATGCGATCACCATCTTCTGCATCTTTTACGGTTAAAACACATGAACGTTGTAAAACTTCAGCCAAAAACGAATTTTTTGACGGTGAAATATGTTGTGTGATGACAATCGGCAATGGAAAGTCAGGTGATAATTTTGATAATATCGCTTGCAACGCTTTTGCCCCGCCCATTGAACAACCAATAGCAATAATTCCACCATTTGGATTATGACGTGGATGTTCAATCGCTACTGAATTAATTTGCTCGGTAAGCGTGGCTGGATCGATAAAATCGATAGTATTTTTTCTGCACCAAATCTTTTCATTTATTGCCAATGGAATATAGCAATTTTTCACGCCCATAAAAGATAATGTTTCTTTAGCACCTAAACATAAAAAACCACCGCGTGACAAACTAAGGGTAAATAACGTCAAGACATTATTCTGTAAATTAGGCGCAAAATAAATAAGCACGTTACGACATACAATTAGATTCATTTCACCAAAAATACGATCCGTCGTTAAATTATGATTCGCCCACACAATCCGTTTACCTAATTCGGCATCCAAAATCACTTCATCTCCTTGTGCCATATAGTATTCAGACAAAGAATGCTGTCCACCTGCTTTAACATAATTACGAGTAGCGGCTTGCATATTTTTAACAAGGTAAGTGCCTTTTCGTGCTTGGTGAAGCGCACTGTCATTGAAATCTGTGGCATAAATGGTGGCGCGTTCTAATAGCCCCGCTTCTTTAAGCAAAATTGCCATCGACCAAACTTCTTCACCTGTCGCACAGGCTGCGTGCCAAATTTTAAAATAAGGCCAACTTTTTAAACGCGGCAACACTTCGGTAACGATTTTATTCCACACCTTTGGATCACGAAACATTTCTGTCACCGTAATCGAAAAATCACCAATCATGTCTTGGAAAAAATCGGCATCATATAAAACAAGCGGAATTAAATCACTAATGTATTTAATACGATGTCTGGACATCACATTTTTCACTCGTCGTGCAATAGAGCCACGAGCATAATCACGAAAATCATACCCCCAGCGATATTCAATCACGTTGAGCAATAAATCCAATTCATAATTTTCGCATTCGTTAATCATTTTAAAATTACCGATATAACCAAACGTGCAACATTGATAATAATCTATCCACATCAACAGGTTTGGTTAAATAATCCGATGCACCAGCTTCTAAACAACGATGACGGTCTTCTTTCATTGCTTTTGCTGTCAACGCGATAATCGGCAAAGAAAAATAACAATCTTCAGCACGAATTCGTTTAATCAATTCTAAACCGTCCATACCAGGCATCATAATGTCGGTAATAATCAAATCCATGTTATTCAATTGCACTGTCTGGAGTTGATCTAACGCTTCTTGTCCATTACTCGCAGTCATTACAATCATTCCGCGTTCTTCCAAAACCGCTGACAATGAAAAAATGTTACGAATATCATCGTCCACTAATAATACTTTTTTGCCTTGGAACATTGCGTTTTTATCGTGCAACGACAACAACATTTTTTTAGATTTTTCAGGCAAACTGGTCACGGCGCGATGTAAAAATAATCGCGATTCTGCTAACAAACGTTCATCAGATTGCACACTTTTCACAATCACGCTATTGGTGTATTTTTGAATTTCTTCATATTCTTGGCGGGTTAAATCTCGCCCCGTATAAATAATCACAGGGGGCATTTTTACCGATCTATTTTCATTTGCCCGTTTTAACAATTCCAACCCTGTCATATCAGGCAATCCGAAATCTAATACGATTAAATCAAAATAATTGGCTTCAATGGTAGCGAGTGCAAGCTTGCCATTTTCTGCCGTGACGATACTGGTTTTATCTTCACCCAATAACACCGTAATCGACGTGGCTAATTTCGGATCATCTTCGATAACTAAAATCTTTTTAACTTTATCGACAATAATGTCATTGATAGATTCAAAGGCTTTTTCCAATTCTTCTTCTGTGACGGGTTTTGTTAAGAAGCCCAATGCCCCGTGTGAAATGACATCGCTGTAACTCGAATCCGCCGACATAACATAAATCGGAATATGCGCTTTATCTAAGTTTTCTTTGATGTGCGTCAATAAAAATAGACCGTCTTTTTCAGGCAATAACATATCTAAGAAAATGCCGATAATGTTGTAACTTGCCAATAAATTCAACGCTTCCTCAGCAGAAGCCGCCGCGAGATATTGATAGCCATTTTTGTGGCATAAACCCGCTAATACTTCGGCAAAAATAGAATCATCTTCGACAATCAATATCACACAATCATCGCTAGCTAATGTTTCGCGGTCATCAGAAATTCTAACCACGGGGCGATTTTGAACCGCTTTTTTCTTTATCTGTTCAAATGCCTCGTTAATCGCTGGAACGACTAATTTTTCAGCAGATATTTCATTTGTGCTGATATTTATGCCATTCAACGGAAGATAAAGTGTGAATCGACTGCCTACATTTAACTCAGATTCCACTTGAATTTCACCACCCAATAAACGAGTTAATTCACGCGAAATGGTTAATCCCAAACCTGTGCCACCGTATTGACGACTAATTGAACCATCGGCTTGTTGAAACGCTTCCCAAATGGCTAATTGTTTATCTTCTGGAATACCCACGCCAGTATCTGCGACGCTAATCGCTAACATATTGGCATATTTATCGGTGAAGGAATCAGGAATCCAAACGCTCAACGAAACTGAACCGCGTTCTGTAAATTTAAACGCATTGGATAACAAATTGCGTAAAATTTGCCCTAATCGTTGACGGTCGGTGTACAAATCTTTGGGTGTGTTTTCCGCAACATCAACAATGAATTCCAATCCTTTATCCGCCGCAACGGGGCGATAAAGTCCCTCAGTTTGCGAGATAACCTCATCGAGCGGCACCGTTTCCATAATTGCCAATTCGTGACCTGATTCGATTTTAGACAAATCTAAAATATCGTTAATGATGCTCAATAAATCATTACCGCTTTGATAAACCACTCGTGCCGATTGAACCTGTTTTTCGTTTAAATTGCCTTCACGATTGTCAGACAACGAACGCGAAAGCAACAACATCGAATTCAATGGCGTGCGTAATTCATGGCTCATATTGGCTAAGAATTCGCTTTTGTATTTTGACGTAATCGCCAATTCTTCCGCTCTGCGCGTTAAATCATCTTGCGCCGCTTTGAGTAGATTATTTTTTTGCTCTACTTTGTCGCGCTGTTGTTCTAACGCTTCAGTACGATCAATTAATTCTTCATTGGTTTGTTGCAGCTCATCTTGTTGTAATTTCAACTGTGCTTCACTGGCTTGCAAGGCTTGCGTTTGTTCTTCTAACGCTTGATTACTTTGTTCTAATTCTTCTTGTTGTTTTATCAACTGCGATTCACTGGCTTGTAATGCTTGTGTTTGCTCTTCTAATTCTTCGTTCGATTGTTGCAATTCTTCTTGCTGAATTTTTAATGCCAATTCATTTTCTTGTAAGGCTTGTGTTTGCTCTTCTAGCTCTTCGTTATATTGTTGCAATTCTTCTTGTTGTGATTTTAGTTTTTCGGATTGTTCTTGAGCTTGTTTTAACAAAAATCTCGTTGTGACTGCTGATTCTGCCACAACAACCGCCATGCCGATGGTGTCAGAATAAAGGCGCAACAAATCGAGCGTTTCTTTGCTAAATTCAGTCAAACTGCCCAATTCCAAAACGCCTTTGATATTGCCTTCGTGCAAAATCGGTACAACGATGGTGCTGCGAGCTTTTATTCCACCAATTCCCGATGAAATGCGAACATAATCTTCGGGTAAATCACTGACAACAATTATTTGTTTTTCTAACGCGGCTTGCCCAACCAAACTTTCACCTAATGCAAAAGATTGAGATAAATTTTTTCGGAATTCGTAAGCGTAACTGCCCGTCAAATGTAGACGTTCATCAGATTCATTCCACAAATACAACGCGCCAATTTGTGCATTGGTATAAACCGCGATGTAAGAAGCCACTTGATATGCCAAATCATTTAACGACATATCACCACGAATACGCCCTGATAATTCCGCCAAACCTGTTTTAATCCAATTTTGCGTTTGAACTTCTTGTGTCGATTGATGAACAATGCCCAATATGCGATTCACACCCGCTAAAATGGTATTCCAATCACCGTCATAACCTTCTGTTGTCGCTCGACGTGCAAAATCACCCGCTTCAAAATCTGATAATAACGAATCAAATTCGTGCATCACATTCGCCGCAATATCTGCAATACGATTCACCGCATCTTTAATGCGATTATGTTCACCTTTAAAATTATCCGTGATGTGTGTATTCAATACGCCTTCCGCCATTTTTTGTAAAACGGCTGCTTGCGCGTCAATCGGGCGGGTTGCTGCATCTAATAACGTATTGACCGTTGACGCAATTAGCTTCCAATCGCCTTGATATTTATCCATTTCAAGACGTTGCTGCAATTTTCCATCTCGTGACGCTTGAGCAAGACTTTCTAAATCTTGCAATAAGAAAAACAAAATTTGTGAAATTTTGAAATTCTTCTGCGTAATGACAACAAATTCATCGTCATCATCGCCATTGATTTCTTGATCTAGCGATTTCAAATTTCCTTGAAGAATAGAATTAGTTTGCTCGGTAACGATGTTGATGCGTTGCTTTAGTGTGTTAGAAATTAAAAACGTAAAACCAATACCAAATAGCCACGACACGCCTAGCATTAAGAATAACCATGAACGTAAATTCTCGGTGTCTAATTGTGATACCGCAATAAACGTGGTGACAGAACTCATTAGCAGCAAAATTAAAAAGGCTGCAAATAATTTAGTTTGAAGGCGTGTGGTGAACATATATGGCTATTCCAAAATTTAGTGAATAATTTTAAAAGGTGACTTTAATGGTCGCTTACAATTTGTATCCCATATTTTAATAGTAATCTGAATAAAAAGTTAGGCTCATTTTCGCTATCTTACTTTTAACATCAAACCCTTATGAGCCTTGTGTTATATTATTGCTATCCATTTCATTTTTATTTTTATTACAAAGAGATTTTACATGAGTTTTGAAGCACTCGGCTTAAACGAAGAATTATTAAAGGCCATCAGTACCCAAGGTTACACCACGCCAACCCCCGTACAAAAACAAGCCATTCCCCATATTCTCGCTGGCAAAGATGTTTTAGCGGGCGCACAAACTGGCACGGGTAAAACCGCTGGTTTCACGTTGCCATTGTTGCAACGCTTAATGGAAAATCATGATCCGCATCAAAAACCACGACGCATTCGCGCATTAGTTATCGTGCCAACTCGTGAACTCGCGGCGCAAGTTTATGAAAGTATTAAAACGTATGGCGCACATTTGCCGTTGGTCACAGAGGTTATTATCGGTGGTGCGAGTATCAATATGCAAATTCGCCAATTACAACGCGGTTGCGATATTGTGGTGGCGACCACGGGACGTTTGTGCGATCACATGCACGAACGCCATATCAATTTGAATAACGTCGAAATGTTGGTTCTCGATGAAGCTGACAGAATGTTAGACATGGGCTTTTTGCCAGACATCAAACGTATTTGTGGCAATTTGCCAAAACAGCGTCAAACATTGTTATTTTCAGCCACTTATTCATCAGAAATCAAAGCACTTGCTGCACAGTTATTAAATAATCCTATTGCCGTTGAAGTAGCGAAACCGAATATCACGTCTGAAAATGTTTCCGAATTAGTTTATGGCATCGCAAAAGAAAATAAACGTGCTTTGCTTTCGTATTTGATTGGCAGTAATAATTGGAAACAAGTGTTGGTTTTTGTTCGTACAAAACATGGCGCGGATCGTTTGGAAAAACAATTAACGATGGACGGAATTCGTTCAGCTGCCTTGCATGGTGATAAATCACAAGGCGCACGCACTAAAGCATTAGATTTTTTCAAAAATGGAAAAGTGTCTGTTTTAGTGGCGACAGATATTGCGGCACGCGGTTTGGACATCGATAATTTACCGCACGTTGTGAACTATGATTTGCCGCAAGTGCCTGAAGATTATATTCATCGCATCGGACGTACAGGTCGTGCGGGTTCGAGTGGTGCAGCAATTTCGTTAGTTTCACCTGAAGAATCACAATTATTATTTGAAATTGAAAAATTATTGAAACGTCATTTGCCACAAGTTGCTGATACAGGTTATGAAGTGGTGTCGTTAAAAGTCGCCGATATGCCGAAAAAAGTCGTCGTGAAAGATGGCGCGAAGAAAGATTTACGTCATACAAAACCCTCTGATAAGAAAGGTTACGTTGCTAGAAATCAAGCACCGAATGCGCGTCCTAAAACGCAAGGTTCACGCAGTAGAAGTCGTTAATCTTTTTGTGAACCAATTTTCAAGCAAATAATAATGGCGTGTAATATCCGTATTTTTTGGATTTTAAAGTTTTTAGGATAGAACCTGAACCATTATAATGATGCTTTAACTTGTTTAATCTTTTGAGGACAAAATGGCAGTTTATAGCACCAATGAATTTAGATCTGGCTTGAAAATCATGTTAGATAACGACCCATGCGCGATTATCGAAAACGAATTTGTGAAACCTGGTAAAGGGCAAGCATTTAACCGTGTCAAAATCCGTAATTTAAAAACAGGTCGGGTTATTGAGCGCACATTTAAATCTGGCGAATCGTTGGAAGGCGCAGACGTGATGGATGTTGAAATGCAATATCTTTATAACGACGGTGATTATCGTCATTTTATGGATCAGAATACATTTGAACAATATCAAGCCGATGCGAAAGTGGTTGGCGATGCAGGCTTGTGGTTAAAAGATCAAGATATGTGTACCGTCACATTGTGGAATGATGCGCCATTAGCCGTGACACCAGGAAATTTCGTGGAATTAGAAATTGTTGAAACTGATCCAGGCGTGCGTGGTGATACATCAGGCGGCGGTGGTAAACCAGCCAGATTATCAACAGGCGCAGTCGTTCGTGTTCCGTTATTTGTGGCACAAAACGAAGTAATTAAAGTTGATACTCGCACGGGTGAATATATTTCTCGCGTCAAAGAATAAAATTGCCGTGCAAAATTCAGAAAGTTGTTCGATTGAATTATTGCAATTAAGAGCGCGAATGCTACAACGTATTCGCGTTTTTTTTGTGGAACGAAATGTGTTGGAAGTAGAAACACCGTTACTTAGTCACGCGAGTGGCACGGATCCACAACTCGCTTTTTTTACGTCAAATTACGAAACGCCTCCACATTCACAACTATTATTTTTACAAACGTCGCCTGAATTTGCCATGAAACGATTATTGGCAGCAGGTAGTGGTTCAATTTTTCAAATCTGCAAAGCCTTTCGGAATGGTGAAGCAGGACGTTTTCACAATCCAGAATTTACGATTTTAGAATGGTATCGGGTTGATTTTGATTTGGCAGAATTGATGAATGAAGTGGAATTGTTGTTCGATATTTTATTTGATGGCAGGTTAAAAAAGCCACAACGCATCAGTTATCAAAACGTTTTCGAGCAATTTACGGGTTTGAACGCACTCGTTTTTTCGTTTGAGGATTATTCTGCTTTTGCTAAACGCGAACATTTGTCCGATGCAATTTCGATTTGTGGCGAAAATCACGCGCTGTGGTTAGATTTTTTGTTTAGTTTTTGTGTTCAACCACATTTGGGTAAAAATGAGCTGTGTTTGGTTTATGGTTATCCCGCGTGTCAATCATCATTAGCGCGTTTAAATGCTAAAAATCCGTTAATCACAGAGCGTGTAGAAGTCTTTATCAACGGCATTGAATTGGGCAACGGTTTTCACGAACTTAGCGATGCAGAAGAACAAAATAGGCGTTTTGATGCTGAAATTGAAATCAGAAAGCAAAATAATTTACCAAAAGTAGAAAAAGATAAACGATTACTCGCTGCGCTGAAAAACGGTTTGCCCGATTGCTCAGGCATTGCGTTGGGTTTGGATAGAATTTTGATGGTATTGGCGAATTCGCAAACGATTGCTGATGTGTTAAGTTTTGATATTTCACACGCTTAATGAGACGCAAAATTTCTGCGTCTCGTCATGATTATTTTTCGTCATCCACTTTAGACAATCCGTCTAATGACCAATTCTCAAAATCTTTACCGCCACTTATATCATCGCCATTTTTATAACTAATTCGACACACATATTTATGTTTTTTAGGGGCTGAATTTTCGTGCGTAACGTCTGCTTCTGCACTAACAACATATTCATAATTTCCTAAACTCCACGCATTCAACGGTTTTTCTGGCAATACCACTGTCGTTTTTGGGTCTAAATCGGCTTTGAGATGTGTGTTGCAATGTTGGAACGCAAACTGTGTCATTTCATTCGATTGCGTAATCATGCTGCCTTGATCTTTGCTTTCGATTAGAAATAAATCAGACTTTGCAGCTTCTTTTGCCATTGGAATCAATAATTCACGTTGAAAAACTACTAAAGCAATTACCGCTGCAAATAATGCAAAAATTTTTTTCTTGCTCATTTTGTTCATAGGTCACAATTTTAAGAAGGTTAAGTGAGGCGCGAATTGTAGCACAATAAAAATTGCACATTAACGCACTGTCATCTGGGTTTATGGACGTGTTAACAACGCACTTTCAATAATTCCAGAATCTGCTATCTTTGCATCATTCTTTATTTTTTACTGGTTACACATGACTTCATTTTCTTCTGTTTCTGTTATCGCACCTGCACGTTTACACATGGGTTTTTTAGATTTGAGTGGCGCGTTAGGACGACATTTTGGCAGCATCGGTGTGGCATTAGATGAACCTGTGACAGAATTAGTCATTACTCCTGCGAAAGAAAAAATTGTCACTAATAAACGAGCCGAAAAATGTTTAATCGCTTTTTGTGAAACCTTTAACGTTTCCACAAATGTTCAAATTGAAATTATCTCTGCAATTCCCGAACACATTGGCTTGGGTTCAGGCACACAAATGGCTTTGGCTGTTGGTGCTGGTTTAAATGCGTTTTACAATTTGGGTTTGAGTGTGCGAGATATTGCCGCCACGATGGATCGTGGTTTACGTTCTGGTATTGGCATTGGTATTTTTGAACAGGGTGGTTTTGTTGTTGATGGTGGACGTGGTGAAAATACGATTACGCCACCAATGTTGGCACATTTTGATATTCCAGAAACGTGGCGATTCATTTTAGTTTTCGACCAACGCGGACAAGGATTACATGGTCAACAAGAAATCCATGCGTTTAAAAATTTACCACCATTTCCACGCTTGGAAGCAGAACGATTGAGTTATTTATTATTGATGCAGGCTTTGCCAGCGGTTGCAGAAAATGATTTAGCGCGTTTTGGTGAAGTGATTACAGAATTACAACGGACTGTTGGTGAACATTTTTCACCCGCACAGGGCGGCGTGTTTACAAGCCTCGATGTAGAAAAAGCCATGCAATTTTTAGCAAAATGTGGGGCAGTTGCGATTGGTCAAACGTCGTGGGGACCGACAGGTTTTTGTTTGATTGAAGGTGAAGAAATTGCCGAAGGTTTAGTTGAATCCGCTCGTGCTGCTTTTGTCGAAATACCGCTACAATTCAAAATCGTGAGTGCTAGAAATCAAGGCGGAGAAGTGGTGGTTAATTTTTAAACGTGTAATTTTTCAAACCAAGCGACTTCAACCATTTTTCACCCTCTTTTTCTTTGAGCATTGCAATGGTTGCGGCACTTCCCGCTACTACGCATAAATCCGCTATCACGCTAACTGCCGCTAAATGTCGCACAGGATAACCTGTTTTCGGATTTAGAATATGCCCATAACGTACGCCATCAATCACCATGCAGCGTTCATAATCGCCACTACTCGCTAACGCTCCTGTTTTTAATTTTAGTGTTTTCCACACTTTAGTTTTATCACGCGGATGTTGAATGCCAACGCGCCACGGTTTACCGTCAGGGTGTGCGCCAATAATTTTTATGTCACCGCCTAAATTTACGATTCCGTGCAAAATCCCCGCATTCAAACACAAGGTCGCCGCTCTATCCGCCGCATATTCTTTAACGATACCGCCAAAATCGATTTCCATTTCAGCCTGCGAAAAAGTAAGGGTTGAATTTTCCCAGTGAAGTTTTTGCCAGCCAATTTTTGCTAATAATGATTGAATTATTTTTTCGTTGGGCAGGGCAGGGGAGTCGAATCGCCACGCTTGCCGCAAAATTCCCGACGTAATATCAAACAAACCATCGCTTAATTCGTAACAGGTTTGAGCGTAATTTAATAAACCAGCCGTTTCTTCATCAACTGTAATCGAACCGCCTGACGCAGCTACTTCGTTAATTTCCGATAAAAAACTATCTGCTCGATAACGCGAGTATTTACGTTCTAAACGATAAACATCGGCAATAATTTGTTGTGCGATTTTTTGAGCAATGGATTCATTTTCAGCATAAATTTGTAATTCGCACGGACTTCCCATTGCTGAGAAAGTGAAATGTTTAAAACGCATAAGACCAAGTCGCAGATAAGGCGCCTTCGCGTGGTAATTGGTAGCTGTTCACGTCATCGTGAACAGGCTGCAACCATTCAAAACTCAAACGATTGCCTTGTAAACTTCCATTTGGCATCGAAGCACTGATACCAAAACCAACATCAACAAAACGTCCACCGTAACTATTTGTAAAATCCATCGCGCCAATTTGATGATAAACGCCGTTGTATGAACCGTTTAACGCGCCTTGTAAGGTATAAACACCGCGCAATGAGGTTGCTAGCCAATTCGTCCAACTGTAACTTCCCCAGCCAGTTGCTTGAAAAATATCGCCTAACGCAAAACCTGATTTACTTTGATTTTCTAATCGTTTTGTACCGTTCAATTGTGCGCCAAATGACCAATCGTCAATGTTCGCGGTGTATGTTATGGCGGGTTTGAAATCCCACGTTCCACTACCAATTTGCATTCCATAATGAATAAAGCCTAAATCTTGCTGATGCGTATCGCGCAATTGAATCGCCGAATCGCCCGTTGGTGCCGAAATTCCCAAACTCACATTCAATTGCTGATTTGAAAATTTAAGTACATTAAATAGCGCGTACATTCCTGTATCGCCTACGCCGCCCGTTGTGTGTTCATGGCGCGAGTGAATCACCGCCGCCCCTAATGGTGTCAGCATATTTAAATCTGCTGCCCCAGCAAGGTCACGCATCGTCATGTGCATATCCATAAATTGCGGCATCAACATCAACGTTAGCCAATCGGTCGGCGCGTACATCAAATCAAGCATGTGCATATTCATGCTCATTTCTTGTGGCGTAACAAAACATTGTTTTAAAACAGGATCACAACTTTGATTTAGAAGTGTTTTATCGTTCACAGGATTTACACCTTGTTGCATTTGCCCTGCTTGATTTGCATACATATAACGATAGCCAATCATTACATCACCTGCCTTTGCTAAAACATGATCAAACATCACGCCCGCTGGTGCGCCTGCGCCGTGATGGTGGTGAGCATGATTTGAATGCTCGCTGTGCGAGGAATTTGCAATTGATAACGCCGCTAAATCAACATTCAATGCAGCATTAACCAAATAACCATCGAAATCAGCGTAATTGCCCTCGCCGCCACCGCCTAATTTCAAACTTCCCGCATGCGTGTAATACTCTGCACCTGCTTGTAATTCCAAGCCTTTGGCGAATTTTTTCGTGACCGTCAAACCACCACTTAACGCGCCATAACCCGATAAACGGTAATCGCTAGAATAATTTTTAGGGAATAATTTTGGATTATACGAAGTGCGTTGGATATTTCCATCGTCATCAAACGTAATCGTGCTAGTAGCTTGTTTAGAAAGCAGATAAGGCGCGTAAAAATTCGCCGAATTTTGCGAATAATAACGAACTCGTGGTGTCAGCGACCAACCGTCACCAATTGGTTGAATCCAATCACCCGAAATCGTGTGTGCGTTAATGCCCCAATCATCGTGATAAAAACGATAATCCAAATGCAACGCCGCATCGAGCGCGTCAATGTGCTGAACAAAGCGTAAATTTTCCGTCCATTGATTGCGTTGCTCTGGGCGTTGCTCTAAAAATGGCAATAATTTCGCGTCAATTTTTCCGTCTGAATCCGCTTTTTTAGTTGGGTCAACAAATAAAATTTCCACCACTTTGTACGGATTTGACATATAACCGCTGCTAGCGGTGTAACTGACACTGCCTTCAATTAACGCCGATTTATTCAAAATTTGCGTCAATCCCAAACTGCCCGTCCAATCTTCTTTTGAACCTGTGACGACTTTCACGCCATTTTTTAGCGTTTGAACGCGAGTGCCAAATGTCGAGGTTTCAATATACGGCGACGCATCATGATCAAGCATCGAATTTGTTTCGCTTGCCGTGTAACTTGCGCCCAAATTTAAGCTGGTCAATTTCTGATTAAAATCGAGCCGCAAACCAACATTACCAAAAACCGATTCGTAATCTGGCTCAACCGATGTTCCCGCGCCAGCGTCCAAACTCGCTTCGTCCCAATCGTAACCAATTCGAACATCACCTTGTTTTCGTGTTTCAGGTGATGCAGTAGAAAGTGTGTGAACAAGTTGATTATTTGCGCTGTATTTTTTCGTTTTTGCGTCAAATTGCAGCGGATTAAATTGTTTATCGACATAGAGATTAGAGGGTTGCAAATACGGCGACGCACCGCTAATGGTTTTGGCGCGAGTTTTACTTTCACGATTTGGATTAAATGCAAGCGGTGCGGTCGTCATCGGCGTTGCGCCACTCCAAGTATCTTGCGTGTAATTGAATGCTAACCGCACGCGATCAGACAGTTTTAAACGCGTTCCGCTTTGCAAGCTATCAACTTGAATGGGTTTGAACGCACTTTGGGTGGTAAATAAATTTCGTGCGCCATCTTCATAATGTCCGTATTGAAAATAGGCTTCTTCGTCGCCAGCAAAAACCGATGTTAAAGGCAAGGCAAGTGCGGCGGCGGTTAAAAGATGTAATGCTTTGGATTTAGTAACAGCCACAACCACCTCCTGCGGCTTCGCCACCACCCGATGCGGCTTCACGACTACCGTATTGGTGCGAGCGCAAACTGCTTTGCAGCGGTGATGGCTGTAAATTCATGTGAGATTTGGCAAGCGTGCCGCGTTCCCAAGGTGAAACGCTGCTACACGCCGATAAAAATATCAAACAAAAAAAAGCCCCGATTTTTAAGGGGGCTAAGAATTTTTTTTCAAACATCGTTTTATTTTTCAGCCAATAATTGGGCAATTTGCATTTTCAATTCTTCCGTTTCACCAGCACGAAAACCTTGATGCGTATAGCGAATAACACCGTGTTTATCGATTACATAAGAAGTCGGCATGGCTTGAACATCAAAACTTTTCGCACACTGTTCACCGCCGTGATTTGCAATCGTAAAATGTGACGGGTGATGTCCCAAAAATGCCAAAGCATCATCGACTTTTTCATCTAAATTCACGCCAACAATATGCAATCCTTGCTCGCCGAATTCGTGCGTGAGTTGATTTAAAAACGGGAACGATTGCATACAAGACGTACACCACGATGCCCAAAAATCCACATACAGCACTTTTCCTGTGTATTCGTGAAAATGCACGGGCGTGTTATTAAGCGAAGTTAGTACGCAATCGGGGGATTTTTCACCGATTGTAGCGGCATGAACATTTGAAAAAATCAGCGTTGCAGCGAAAAGTAAAATTTTTTTCATAAAATGAAATTATTGAAGACGGGTAATATCGGTTTCGGTGTGTTCACCACCGTTTTCACAATGATATTCAAACGAATAACCCACTTTACCAAAACCATTTTTATTAACCGTAATTCGATAACTGCCGCCACCTTGTGAAATTTCAACACCTCCGCGACTCGTTGGAATGTTCGTGGCAAAAGTACCTTTGACAACTTGTGCGCTCAGTAAAGGCTTTGTCGTTGATGTTGAAATGTTAAAATACATTCGGTCAGAATCAGCACTGCAAGACACCATAAAATAATCAACTGCATCCGCATTTTCGCCCAAAATACCACCGTCATCGTGTGCAAAAACATTCAAAGACAATCCCATTAACATCAAAAAAATAAAACGTTTCATCTGTATTTCCTCGTGTTATTGGTCTTGTAAAAGTTGAAATGGCGCAGTTTGCGCGTCAACATTTTTAGTATTTAGGCAGCTATATTCAAAATGATAAGGCAACGCTTTATTCGTCGGACTATTTACCAAAACATCATATTTACCACTGCCATTTTGAACATCTATCGCTTCTTCACCTGTGGTATTTTTTGCGATTGCACCTTTAATCACTTGCGCGGTTAAATCACCAGATGGGGCTAAAGCCGAAGAAGCTGTTGAAGCAGATTTTGCTACCGCTGTTGTTTTGTTAATGAGTTTTACAACCAAACTATCGGTATTTCCATTCGTTTTATCTTTCGCGCAGTTAATAATATATTTTGCTGTTTTACCGTTTGCTAATGTTTTCTTTGCTGATTCAATGCTTTGTTTTGTTAGCGTTGATGAACCAGCTGTGATTTTTTTAGTAGCACTTAAACATTGATATTGCACAGAATAAGTTTGCGCTGTTTTTACGCTTAAATTTGTCCCAAATGTATCAAGTGCCAATGTGTACGCACCATTGCCGCCTTTTAAGGTAATTTCTTTGTTTGTACCTACTTCAATTACTGAAACGATTGTTGTTAATTTTAATTTGGTTAATGTTGCATTAAAAAGTTGTGACGGAGTGGCTGGCGTTTCAACAACAGAATTTGCCGCACCTTCAAACAATTTAAAATTCAAATGATCCGTATCACCTGCACAATTAATTTTGAAATAATCTGTTGCACCTTCTGTTGCAGTTAAATTTTTTGCGCCTGAATCCAACGCAAATGCACTTTCCATTGCACTTAAAGCAATAAACGATAACAACGTTTTTTGAGCTATTTTTTTCATTAGAAAATCCAAGGGAAATAACGATTGTGCGTATTATCGCGCATTTTAGAACTATCGGCACATCTTGCTCTGTATCTTACAAATGAAAATGTGCCGATATTTTTAGATGGAATACTTATTTAGTTGGCCAGTAGAAAGCACCTGCGCCCACTGGATATTTTGCTGCTGAAATTGGCATATATGTATCAATGTCTGCGTCACTTGGTTCGATATAAACCGTGTCGTAATCAGTCGGTTGATCACAGGCTTTCGTAACAGGATTTTTCACTAAATCACGATTTACCGTTAACGTTGACCAGAAAATTGATTTTGGATCTGCGCTTGGCATGACAACTTGATCGTTGAATTTTGGCGTTGTGTGACCAATCCATAAATCGACACGACTTGGGCTATTGTAAGATTTAGTTCCTTTCTCACACCAATTCGCCACAGCAACGCGAATTTTCAAAGTTTTCGCACAAGATGTTGGTTGAAATGCGAAAGCGTTAATACCAAAAGGTGATAAACCCGTTGTACTAATATCTGCGCCGAGTGCATTTTTTGCACTTTCTAATAATGCAGGGCTACTATACGGCGATGTACCACTCCAACCTTGCCAACCGCGCACGTTTCCTTTGCCGTCAGCAACAGGAATTGTGTTTGCAAACAATGTCCCACCAGAAGTAACCAAAGATAATGCGGCTTTCAATGGCGTAGTGTCTGTTGAACCAACAATGTCATTTACCAAGTTTGGAATAATTGTTTCTTCACCAGAAATGAAACCAGCAACCGCTTGAGTTGTTACATTTCCAGCCGCATCTTTCACTTCTGCAACTGCTGGTTTACCTTTACTGCCACGAATGACCACATCATTCATATTTGGTGAATTTGGGAAAATTGCACTAATCGCAATTACGTCTTTATGTGGCTGACCATTTGCCTCACCGCCTGCATTGGTGTTACAGCCGTGAGTAATTGCAACAGCATTCCAAGTTTTCACCGTTCCTTCGGTTATTTGATCCTTAAAGCCAGCGTGAGCATGAGCGAGTTGTGCTGTTCCAGCCAATAAAGCTAATGAAGTTAAAGTTTTAAGTACATTGTTCATTTTTTATCCTGAATAATTTTAATTTAGTGGAGTAACAAATTTAAATCTTGAAAACTTAAATCGTTATCGCTAGTTTGCAGGATGCACGCCAATCTATACTTTAAATATTAATACATTGAAATTATTAGATTAAATAAAAAATTGGCTGTTATTTATGAACTGTATAATTATGAAAAGTGTGTGATATGACACAGTAAAAATTGAAAGCGTGGGATTTACCGCAGTTTTATTTCATCATTAAATAACGTTGTTTTATCGCTTGCCCAAGTTGATGAACCGCCATAGCGTATTTGTTGCTACTGTTATATTTTTTTATGGTTTTGAAATTATCACCGACTGCCCAAAATTGACTGCCATTATCTGTGCCTAAAATGATGTATTCGGTATCAATATCTCCATTTATTGGCGTAGCAACAAGTTGATTAAATTTCCAACCCGAATTACTAAAATAATGCGCGACACTGCCAATCGCATCTTCAGAATTCCACAAATCGCGTTTACCATCGCCATTAAAATCAACCGCTAATTTGCGAAAACTTTTTGGCATAAACTGACCTAAACCTAACGCCCCCGCCCAAGAGCCAATAATTTTACGCGGTTCTAAATTTTCTTCTTT
>CAINDC010000242.1 GCA_903847275.1 uncultured Pseudomonadota bacterium | reverse complement strand
GGTAATAAAATCAATAGGATACGTAAAAATAAACGCCATCTCGATTTTGAAAAGTTGTTGAAAATCAAGTAACTTTAAAATCATCAATTACCAATTTTGCATAAAATTAGCTTACCTGCATTGGTTTGTAGGGACTATCGACAATTTCAGACGATACTTGCCGTTCAAATAAGCAATAATTATCGATATTTTGCTCAATTGTTTGGAACTCATTAAAAAATGAGCGAACCATGAGTAACCGTGTGAAGTATAATTAATTTTTAATCATCATTTTGAAAAGAGTATTTAGAAATTATTATGGCATTGTATTGTGGAATTGTAGGCTTACCAAACGTTGGAAAATCGACGCTATTTAACGCACTAACTAAAGCAAAAATTGCAGCAGAAAATTACCCTTTCTGCACAATTGATCCAAATGTTGGCGTAGTACCAGTGCCTGATAAACGATTAGATGCGCTTTCGATTATCGTGAAACCAGAACGTATATTACCAACAACAATTGAATTTGTGGACATTGCAGGATTAGTTGCAGGTGCGTCAAAAGGCGAAGGTTTAGGAAATAAATTTTTAGCGAATATCCGCGAAAATGATGCGATTGCTCATGTGGTACGTTGCTTTCAAGACGACAATGTAGTTCATGTTGCAGGAAAAATTGACCCTCTTTCTGACATTGAAGTAATTAACACAGAACTAGCTTTGGCAGATATGGCATCGGTTGAAAAAGCGTTATTGAAATCAACCAAAATTGCTAAAACAGGCAATAAAGAAGAACAAGCAAAAAAAGCCGTTTTGGAACGTATTTTTGCACAATTAGATTTGGGTGAGCCTGCACGAACATTGAACTTAGAAGATGATGAAAAAGCATTGGTAAAAGATTTGTGTTTAATAACATTAAAACCAACAATGTATATTGCCAACGTTCAAGATGATGGCTTTGAAAATAATCCATTGCTCGATAAAGTGCGCGTATTTGCCGCAAAAGAAGGCGCACAAGTGGTGCCGATTTGCGCGGCTATTGAAGCTGAAATTTCGCAATTAGATGACGACGAAAAGAAAGAATTTTTAGATGATTTAGGCATGGAAGAAGCGGGATTAGATCGTGTGGTTCGAGCAGGTTATGAATTACTTCAATTAGCGACTTATTTCACGGCGGGTGTAAAAGAAGTTCGGGCGTGGACAATTCCTGTCGGGGCAACTGCGCCACAGGCAGCAGGTGTAATTCACAGCGATTTTGAACGCGGTTTTATTCGAGCTGAAGTAATTTCTTATGAGGATTTCATCACTTATAAGGGCGAGCAAGGTGCGAAAGATGCTGGAAAATGGCGATTGGAAGGAAAAGATTATGTAGTAAAAGATGGTGATGTTGTGCATTTTAGGTTCAATGTTTGACAATATCGGTGCTAATACCTATAATCCGCAGGTACTAGGGCGATGTAGCTCAGTTGGTTAGAGCGTGGGATTCATAACCCCAAGGTCGGTGGTTCGACCCCACCCATCGCCACCAAATAAATCAAAGGCTTACAATTTATTGTGAGCCTTTTTTATTGCCCGTGGGACACTGGCGGGACAATATCAAGCAAAACACCATAACACGTAACTTCCCATTATCTACAGGGTGTGAATAAAAATCCCCGCCGCAAGCGGCGGGGTATTAAGTTGAACCTCTTCGCGGACTAAATTTGATATTCACACTACGCCACAAGTGGCGGGGAATTAACCCGAAGAGATTAAAAGTGAGGGGAATTCTGTAAAATACTGTCATTTGGATTGACATAAACCATGACTCAACATAGCGACCAGATTTTCATTAGCCGACTCAATCAACATCCACAACTTCGTAAACGAGTGGAAACGTTACTTAACGTC
>CAINDC010000241.1 GCA_903847275.1 uncultured Pseudomonadota bacterium | reverse complement strand
TTTTAAGCGTTTCACAAAACTCCATAATTAACTTGCTTAATCTAGAAAATAATTCGTCAGTAGTGAATTGTTGCATCTGTTATAAATCTCTTTAAATTCATATTGATACAAATTTTAAATCGTTAAGTCAACAGTATTAAATCGGGGGGATACCTACATTGAGCGGGTCTCAAGCATAAAAATTCGATATATTTCAGCCACAGATTGCCCAAAAAGCGATAGTCCCTGCAAACCAGTGCGGGTAGTAAAATCAATAAGATATAAAAAAATAAGAGGATGTTGATATTTTTTAAAACCTTTAAAAATCAAGGTACTTTAAAATAGTGGATCACTGATTTTGCATAAAATTAACCCACCTGCATTGGTTTGTGGGGACTATCAACGTGACCACGCAGTCAAAACCGCTTTAACGACTGTTGCCAAGGGAATGGCTAAAAATACGCCCCAAAATCCCCACAAACCACCAAAAAATAAAATTGCCACAATAATTGCGAGAGCGTGTAAATTTACGGCTTCTGAAAATAATAATGGTACAAGTAACACGCCATCCACCGCTTGAATAATGGCGTATGCAATCACAATCGCCATAAAGTCATCGTTTGTTAAACCAAATTGAAAATATGCCACACCTAAAACTGGGAACGTCACCAATGTCGCCCCAATGTAAGGTAAAATTACCTGTAATCCCATTAACACAGCTAACAAGAGCGCGTAATTCAGTCCCATCACAGCATATGTCACATAACTAACTGCACATAAAATCAATACTTCGGCGAATTTTCCGCGCACATAATTACCAATTTGCGTGTCAACTTCATGCCAGACATCAACACTCAAATGACGTTCTTTTGGTAAAAAATGTGTGAACCACGCCATTAACAACGATTTATCTTTTAAGAGAAAAAACACCATCATCGGCACTAGAAATAAATAAATCATCGCGCTAATCAACCCCATCACAGAGGCAGCTGAAACCGACAATAAACTTTGGCTGTAACTGAGTAATTCATTTTGTCCAACAAGGAGGATTTCTTGAATTTTATTTTCAGAAATCAATTTTGGATACAGTTTTGGCAACCTCATAATGCCTGTTTGTGCATGACTGATAATTTCTGGGACTTGTTGCACAAGCTCCACAGCTTGCTGCGAAATAATTGGAATTAAAATAAAGAGCAAAAAAACAAGACTGGTAACAAATAATGAAAATACGAGTATCACCGCTGGAAAACGCGGCATATTGTAATGCTCAGTTTGACGCACAATGCCTTCAAGCAAATAAGCAATACCAATTGATACAAAAACGGGCAGCAATAAGTCAGACAACGAATAAATCATCACAAAACTGACCAATACAATAATTGCCAGTGATGACGCTTGAGTATTTGGCAAAAAACGCTTGATTGCTCGACGAGTAAAATGCAACGGAACAGATTGATTAGACGAATTCATAAATGGCTACTTTAACTTTATAAGTTTAATCAAATAGATTCGCCGATTATCAGCTTTAATCACTTCAAATTTCAAATTATCAACAACTAAATTTTCACCTTTATGCGGCATGTGTTCTAGCTGACTTACGACAAAACCACCAATTGTGTCATATTCATCCGTCGCCAATTGAGTGCCGAAATACTCATCGAAATCATCAATAGGCATCAACGCTTTCAGCATATATTCACTTTCGCTACGTTGAAATACATAGTTTTCATCATCTGGATCATCGTGTTCATCTTCAATGTCGCCGACAATTTGCTCTAACACATCCTCAATCGTTACCAATCCTGCGGTTTGACCATATTCATCAACCACAATAGTCATGTGATTACCGTTAGTCCGCGATTCTTTAAGTAAGACATTTAAGCGTTTGCTTTCAGGTACGATACTGACCGAACGCATAATGTCTTGAACCGTCAAATTTTTGTTTTCAAATACTCGTGCCAGTAAATCTTTGGTCAACAATACGCCAATCACTTTGCTTTTATCACCATCAATCACTGGATAGCGTGAATGCCCCGACTCAGTAACGATTGATAAAATACTTTCAAGTGTGGAATCTTTCGGTAAAACTGTCATTTGAACACGCGGAATCATAATGTCGCGGACGCGCATTTGTGATACTTGCAACACGCCTTCAATCATCGACAACGCATCAGTGTCTAATAAGCTTCGCGTTTTCGCTTCACGCAAAAGTTCTAATAAATCATCAACATCTTGTGGTTCACCAGTTAATAATTGACTGATTTTCTCAAGCCACGTTTTGTGTTGGGTCGCAGGCGGATATTCGTCACTCATAAGTCAATTTCTTCGTAAGGATTTGGAATGGATAACGTTTGTAATAATTCGATTTCTTTTACTTCCATTTCTTTAGCTTCAGCGTCATCAATGTGGTCATAGCCAAGTAAATGTAACGTACCATGAATCACAATGTGCGCCCAATGATTATGCAAAGGTTTATTCTGTTCAAGTGCTTCACGTTCCAAAACAGATGCACAAATTACTAAATCTCCGAGTAAATTTAATTCTATTTCGTCGGGAACTTCAAATGGAAAACTGAGAATGTTTGTCGCGCCTTTTTTATGACGATAGGTTTCGTTGAGTTGTGCAGATTCGGATTCGTCCACAATGCGAATGGTGAGTTCAAATTCTTCGTTTAAATTTGTTAAAACTGTATTTACCCACAATTCCAATTGTGTGTCTTTTGGCTGGTTTGGTGATTCAAAAACACGTTGAATATCGATAATGTTCATTTTTGATTTTTCTCAAACGCTTCGTAGGCTTCCACGATTCTTTGAACAAGCGGATGACGCACCACATCGCGTGCGCTGAAATGCGTAAAACTAATACCTTCAACTTCGGTTAATACTTTTAAAACATGATGCAAACCAGACATTTTTTCTGACGGTAAATCAATTTGGGTAATATCACCTGTAATCACCGCCGTTGAACCAAAACCTAAGCGTGTTAAAAACATTTTAATTTGTTCAACAGTTGTATTTTGGGCTTCGTCGAGAATAATAAACGCATTATTCAAAGTGCGACCACGCATATAAGCCAGTGGCGCAACTTCAATCACCCCTTTTTCGAGCATTTTTTCAACGCGTTCCAAACCTAGCATTTCATGCAATGCGTCATAAAGTGGACGTAAATAGGGATCGACTTTTTGCGCCATATCACCAGGTAAAAAACCGAGTTTTTCACCAGCTTCAACGGCTGGACGAACCAAAATAATTTTGCGAACTTGCTCATTTTGCAACGCATGAACCGCGCAAGCGACTGCTAAATAGGTTTTACCCGTCCCAGCAGGGCCAATGCCAAAATTTACATCATGCGAAACAATTTTTTGTAAATAACCGATTTGATTCGCACCACGTCCTTTGATTAAACCGTGTTTCGTTTTAATCATAACGGGTTCAAGAATTGGAATTTCTGGCTGCAAACTGACTTCAATTGACGCTTCTTGCAACGCTAAATGCACGAGTTCAGGTGTTATAAAATCTTTTTCCGTCGCCGCAAATAATGATTGCATCACCGCGCCACAACCAGCAATTAAGCTTTCTTCGCCATCAATTTGAAAATGATTACCGCGATTCGCAATTTGTACGCCGAGACGTTTTTCTAAATGCCGTAAATGTTCATTTAATTGCCCACAAAAATTCATTAAACGCTCGTTGTCGTCTGGCAATAAAACTAAATCAAGAGAATTCATGCTACCGCCAAATCAATCATTCGACCGCGCAATGAATTCGTCAACGATTCCGTAATTAAAACATCCACAAATTGCCCCGTTAAACGCGGATGACCAATGAAATTCACCACGCGATTATTTTCGGTTCGTCCTTGCATTTGCAGCGGATTTTTCTTGGATTGTCCTTCGACTAAAATCGTCTGTGTCGTGCCAATCATTTTTTCTGCAATCGCATTTGCCATTTCGTTAATTCGATTTTGGAAACGTTCCAAACGTTCTTTTTTTTCATCGAGCGGAACGTTATCTTCAAATTCTGCCGCTGGCGTTCCTGGTCTTGCGCTGTAAATAAAACTAAATGACAAATCGAAATTCATTTCGTCAATAAATTGCATCGTTTCTTCAAATTCAACGTCGGTTTCACCTGGGAAACCAATAATAAAATCAGAAGATAAACAAATATCAGGACGAACTTCGCGCAATTTACGAATAATTTCTTTGTAATCGTCAATAACGTGACCGCGTTTCATCGCTTTTAAAATGGCATTGCTACCGCTTTGTACGGGCAAGTGAAGATGATTTACAAGCTGTGGAATTTCGGCAAACGCTTCAATCAATTCGTCAGTAAATTCCATTGGATGCGACGTGGTAAAACGCAAACGGTCGATACCTTCAATTGCCGCAACGGCGTGAAGTAATAATGAAAAATCGGCAATTTCGCCATCTGCCATTTCACCGCGATACGCATTGACATTTTGTCCAAGTAAATTGATTTCGCGCACGCCTTGTTTTGCCAAAACGCGAATTTCTGCCAAAACATCTTCAAGCGGACGACTGATTTCTTCGCCGCGCGTGTACGGCACGACACAATAAGTACAGTATTTACTACAACCTTCCATGACTGACACAAACGCTTTCACGCCATCGGCTTTCGCCTCGGGTAAATTGTCGAATTTTTCAATTTCAGGAAATGAAATATCGACAACGGGTTTATGTTGTGAGCGGACTTCGTTTAATAATTGTGGCAAACGGTGCAACGTTTGAGGGCCAAAAACCATGTCTACAAATGGCGCACGTTTTTGAATTGCCGCGCCTTCTTGACTTGCCACGCAACCGCCCACGCCAATAATCACGTCGGGGCGTTTATCTTTAATTTTTCGCCATCTGCCCAATGCTGAAAACACTTTTTCCTCGGCTTTTTCACGAATTGAACAAGTGTTAAGCAATAAAACATCCGCTAATTTTGGATCATCGGTCAATTCAAACCCGTGCGAGGCTTGTAAAACGTCGCGCATTTTGTCCGAATCGTATTCGTTCATTTGGCAACCATTAGTTTGAATGTAAAGTTTTTGGGTCATAGTTTTTTAAATAAAAGATTCAAGGTTTAAAAGTTGATAAATTCGTTCTGTCGCGCCTTGATTTTGGACGACAAAGTTTTTGGCATTGTGTTGTAAATTTTTTCGTAATTCAGGTTGGTTATAAAGTTTGATAATTTGATTTTCTAATTCAGCCACATTTTTGCATTGAATCGCGGCATTTGCAGTTAACATTTTTTCAGCGATTAAAGCGAAATTTTTCATTTCTAAACCGAATAAAACAGGTGTACCGACTGCAGCGGGTTCCAAAACATTATGTCCACCGATTGGCGCGAAACTTCCCCCCACAAAAGCGATGTCGGCAGTAGCGTAAAATAATTTTAATTCGCCTAACGTATCAATTAAAAAAACGTCCGTTGTATCGTTACAGGTTTTTTGTGATGTTCGAGTAACAATCTTTAAATCGGCATTTTTTGCCAAATTTCCAACAGTTGAAAAACGTTCTGGATGACGTGGCGCAATCGCTAAAATCAATTCAGGAACTTGTTTCTTTAAGTTTTTATAAGCATCGAGTAATAAAATTTCTTCGCCATCGTGTGTGCTGGCGGCTAAGAAAACAAAGCGTTTTGCAAAGATTTGATTTTTTAAATTTTGACCTTCCGATAAACAACATTCTGGAATTGTTATGTCAAATTTGATGTTGCCTAAATTTTCGACTTTTTCAGGATTTGCGCCGATTTCAATAAAGCGATTTTTATCTGCTTCTGTTTGCGTAGCAATTTTTGTAATCGCACAAAGGCTAGGAACTACGAGAGATGGAATTTTTTGATAACCACGGACTGATCTTTCTGATAAACGTGCATTGATTAAATACAATGGAATCTGAATTTTTTCGCAAGCGTAAAAAAGATTTGCCCAAATTTCAGTTTCAACAATTACCGCTATTTTTGGTTTAAATACTTTCAAAAATCTTGAAATGACATCGGGTAAATCGTAAGGTAAATAAACGTGCTGAACGCTTTCACCTAAGACGGCTTGAACCCGTGCTGAACCTGTTGGTGTTGTTGTGGTAATTAAAATGGAAAATTGTGGTTGGCGCGTTTGAATTAAACGAATTAACGGAAAAAGAGCTTCACTTTCACCGACCGAAACAGCGTGAAACCAAATCACATTCTGTACATAAGTCTGTGTATAAAAGCCAAAACGTTCAAAAATACGTTGTCGATAAGCGGGATTTTTAAGACTGCGCCACCAAAGACGCGAAATAATGAGGGGAATTGCGCTATAAAACAGGAATGAATAGAGGTTTTGCATAATTATTAGCGTAAGGCGCAAAGTAAAAACTTCACGCCTTTCGAGCTGAAATTACGCCTCAGCAGTGATTTTAACTGCACAAACGGCATTAACATCAGCGTGCAAATGAACGTGAACTTCAAAATCACCTAAATGGCGAATTGTGCCATGAGGTAAGCGAATTTCACTTTTATCCACTTGAACGCCTGCTGCTGTAATCGCATCAGCAATTGCGTGTGTGCCAATTGAACCAAATAAACGACCTTCGTCGCCTGCTTTGTGTGCAATTGAAATGTGTAATTTGCCTAATGCTTCAGCGCGTGCTTGAGCAGCTGCCAATTTTGCTGCAGCCGCTTTTTCTAATTCAGCGCGACGTACTTCAAATTCAGCAATTTTTTTCGCAGTAGCAACAACTGCTTTGTGTTGTGGAATCAAAAAATTTCTAGCGTAGCCATTTTTAACGCTAACTTTGTCGCCCAAACTGCCTAAATTTGCAATTTTCTCAAGAAGAATTATTTCCATCGTTACCATCCTCGTGGTGTCTGTAAAGGTTTTGCGCCGATTTTGACGCATTATATAAATGAGATTAACGGTTTTGGTTTATTTGATTTTAAATTTCTGACGCAAATTCAACCATACATCTGCTACACCAATTGTCGCAACTGGAACTAATAAATGTGGAATTAAAAACACGGTCATGTAAAAACCAATAACGAGATAGCGACCTTGTTTCAATGGTGCGAGCAAACTGTGCAGAATGGCAGTTCCTACGAAGGTATAAAGCACAAAAACGAGAATACTTAAATTCCATGTCAATTCTTCAATACCGCCCGAACTTAACATTGCTACACCAATCAAACTAATGCTACCTATTGCTAAACTTTTAGATGTTGACAGACCTAAGTATTCTGTTCTAAATCCGTCTGGATTATACAACTGTGCTTGCCACCAGCGTGCTAGAAAAAGTGCAAATATCCAGCCAAATACAGTGCCTGCTGCAATAATGCCAGTCATGTAATGTGCGATGATTTCCATCTGCGGTTGCATATCAAGCCCAGTGTCGGGTGGTGACATTTGCATTAGCAAACCTTTCCACATTTCAACGGCATCTGGCTTATATAAATAAAAACCGAGGATGCCAATGCCACCCAATAGCACCGCACTTTCAATCGTTAACGCTAACCGCCGTCCTGCTCGCAATAAAATCGCAAGTACCCAAATTGGCAGCCATAAAACTACGCCATAAAGCAACGCAAATTCTACGTTACCAACCAACATACCAAGCGAACCAAGAATTACTACAGCAATTCCAAAAACCGTTAAACCTTCGTAAGCCCCAAGCCGAAGGGTAACTAACCCAACTGATGCAGAGCTGACAATACTAATAGGGGGCATAAATAACGACAAAAAAGCCAAACCGATGGTAGCGATAATTGCTTGCCACCGCCCACGCATAATATAAGTTGCCAAGAAGCCCATTAGATTGAATTTATTTGTGTGCGTCGCAGTAAGGCAACAACGCGATATATCGCGCCCGCTTAATCGCTGTGCAGATTTGTCTTTGATATTTCGCTGGCGTACCAGTGATACGACTTGGAACAATTTTACCTGTTTCAGTAACGTAGTCGCCTAACAATCCCAAATCTTTATAATCGATTTGAATGCTATTTTCTGCACTACTAAAACTGGAGAATTTTTTACGTCTAATGTTGCGTGCCATGTTAATTCCGTAATGAATAGTAAAAAGGATTATTCTGCTGAATCGTCAGCATCAAAGTCTTCATCATCAGCATCATCGTCTAAATCAATGACGGATGCTAAGGCAACTGCTTCGCGAGCAGCAGTTTCTTCGCGAATAGCTGCTTCTTTAGCGCGGATTTCAGCCGCTTTATTTTCTTCAGCAGTTGAAGTTGCAATGATAGAAGGTCCAACAATCGCTTCTTCTTGTAACAAAATCATGTTACGTAAAATAGCATCATTAAAACGGAATCCTGTTTCAAGTTCATTTAATGCAACTTGGTCACATTCAACATTCATTAAAATATAATGAGCTTTATGAACTTTTTTAATTGGATATGCCATTTGACGGCGTCCCCAATCTTCTAAGCGGTGAATTTTTCCTGATGTAGCTTCAACGATTGCTTTGTAACGCTCAATCATTGCGGGTACCTGACTACTTTGATCAGGATGGACTAAAAAGACAATTTCGTAATGTCGCATATTATTTCCTTTTGGTTAAGCCTTCCATCACTATTATAAAAATGGTAAAGCAAGGAGGAGCAGAATGCTCAGTAAAAGAGTGGCGATTATATATATTTTTCAGTTAATTGCAAAACATGGAAACAAAAAACCCAGCACAAGTGCTGGGTTTTTTAAAATCTCTGACAGCTAAATGTTTAGCTATTTATTTTCAATCTTATAAAGAAATTGAACTAGAAACTTTTTGTTTAGTGCCGTCTTGATCATCGATACAACCAGTTAAACCAACAATCATTAATGCTAAAGCTAATACAGAAATTACTTTTTTCATTGTGAAATCCTCCAAGTTATTTTTAATTATTGTCGCGCTAATTTCTAAGCACGGCGCAATTTATACCATGACTATTTTGCCAATGCAATAACAAAACAACCAAACAATTCGTACAAAGTTATAGCACGTTAATATCATCTGGTAACTCAATTTGAATTGCTTTTTTTTGCCACTGCGCTGAACCAATGATTGTCCACGTTCCCGTCATATTTTTATGCAACAAATCCTGCTCCCAAAGATTCGGCGCATTGATTTTTTTCATTTGAATATGAAATGTAGTTTGATTCAAATCCAATCCTAAATTTTGTCCATAAAAGGCTGTCACCTTCATGATAAATTTTTTCAAACGCCAATTATCAATGTTCGGTGTGACAGCGATATTTGCCCACATCGAATGTATGCGTCCCCAATTCGGCGCAAGCATCCTTCCTTGTTCATTTACAAAAGGTAGCCATTGTTCTTGTCCAGTTTTATCAGTGTAAGTAATCGCTAAAATGTGGTCGTAACCAGAAAAATGATCATGTAAATACAACGCATGCGGCACAATTCCAACGAACGTCGTTGACCACAAAACGAGCGTATTACTCACCTGTGTTAATGGTGAGAGCAATGGATTATGTAGTTTAAAACGATAAATTAACCCATAGTGAATCGTACTATTGAGCTGTAAAAGAAGAAATAAAGTTAAAATTTTGAGAAATTTTCGTGTAAAAACTTTTGGCTTTCTCGTAAATGCTTTTTCAAATAGTTGTGTGTACCAAGTGTTATTTTCTAAGCGGGTAACAACAAGACACGTTTCATCACAACGAACTCGATTATCTGCAATGGCACGATATTTTTTTTCTGCTAATGTGCGAATAACTGGTAGCGATAAAAAAATTCCAACGAATTTTAAATAGCCCATCTGTTGAAAAGTCTGTGCATAAGTTTGAACACCCGCATAAACATTCCCATTAGAATCGACGGCATATAAATCTTTTAACAAAACATCAGGTGCAATTTTAGCCAATGCAGAATAATTCGCCGCATTATCTTGAGCGTTTTTAAAATCAATTCGTTTAAAAATATCAAAGTGATTCAAAATCAAAACGGTACGATTACAAAGTGGGCATTGTTTATCAAAAAATACGGTCAAAGTTGGTTGTTTTGCGATGAAAAAATTACTAATCGCCCGCCACCAAGCAAAAGGAATCATTAGTAAATAAAAGCTCAACATCCCCAAGCCAAATGGGTAAATGTTAAATGACAGCGTAATGCCTAAATGTAACGACATTCCAATCAGCAAATACGCAATTCGGGCAGTACGATGCCAAAAGAAAAAAATAAACGTAAATTGAAAAACTAAAATCGTGTAACTAAACGCGTTTTCAAACCATTTTTGATTGAGTAAAACAGAAAAATCTAATGCTGAAACATAATAAGGTTGAGTAGCGGGGAGCCATGTTCCCAAACCATTTCGCCAATGTTCAGCAAACATTTTATGAACCGCCGAATCGAAATATAAAAATCCCAAACAAATTGCAACAGGCAAATAATAAGCAAGTACCGTTACAGTCGGTTTTGCGTATTGGCTGTAATGTGTAAACGGTGTACTGAGTTTGTATCGTAAATTATCGATTGAAAATGCGCGGTCAGCAGGCATAAAAAGTAGAAAAAATCCTGCTCCAATCATAAATGTATCAAAACCACCATCGAAATCACGTTGCATCGGCGTGAAATTCACAAACAAAATCCACAGTGCATAATTGAGCAACATAGACGTTTGATAGCGATAACCAAGCGTTACACATACAGCAATAATTGCCCAAAAACATAAGAAAGCGGGAATCATTGGAAATTCAACGTCCAGATATGGAATTGGGTCAAAAATTAAATGATTAAAATACAATAGAAAAAAAATCTCTTGTAATGCAATTAAACCGTATCCGATACGAAATAAACCTAAACCAGTTGCGGGAACTTGTTTGGAAAATAGCGTCGTTATTTTAGTAGAAAGGTATTGATACATGGCAGCCTTGAACACATTAGATCAGTGGTAATTTTAGACATAAAAAAAGTCGCAACGATTTCCCGTTGCGACCTTTTTATTAAAGATATTAAATCTTTGTATTTTATTTTTCGTCGTCTGGGTGTGCTGCGAAAACCCATTTCACGAAGAAGTAACCGCCCACTACAACAGCCAAACCAATCGTTGCACCTGTTGGTGTTTTTAACATTTCAGTAACGTCTAAAATTGCGCCCATTGCATTCTCCTGTAATTTTTAGTTTTAAATATGCTAGAAACTAGCATAAATGGAAAAGTCATAATACTTTAGAATGCGTGAAAGTCAAGGCTTGTCGAGTTACTTTCACTTGCTAAAACTTAAAGCTACGCATTCAATGATGATATAATTTGAAACGCTACATTTGCATTTAAATATCACACAGGGGTAGTAAAAATGAGAATAATAAATTGCGTTAAAAACGCATCACTCGCTGCGCTCTTATTTACGTCAATGGCTCATGCCGACGTGGCGTTAAAGGATAGTAGTGAAATTTTAGGGCATTGGTCAGTCACAGCAGAATCTCTCAAACTTGACGGCGAAAAAAAGTTAATTAAAAGTGCGTGGGATTTCAAAAATGATGGCACATTAACAGCGATTTCCACAGATTCACTCGGTCGCACAAAAGAAATGACTGTTGTGGTTAAATATTCAGTTGAAGACGGTGTAATTAAAAAACAACTTTCGCCAGGTCGTGAAAAATATGAATCTTGCTCTGTGGTACAAAGAGAAGGTTCTGATATGACTTTGAAGTGTACAAACTTGTTTCTTTTCTTAACAAAAAAATAATAATTTAAAAAGGGTATAAGACAATGATTGGTGCAATTTTTATGATTTTTGTTGCCATCTGGATTTATCAGTCGGCAGCTAAAGCGAAAGTAGACAAAATGCTTTTTTGGGTAGTAGGTGGAGCAATCACCTTTTTTGCCATCCAAGCTCTATTTGTCTATTCAGATGTTTCGATACTCGAATCATTTAGAAGTAGCGAAGGTGGCGCAACATATGAAGCAGTAAATGGCGCAGACCGCAAAAATGAAGGTGATTTCCAAGGTTTCGGTGGTGTTTTAGAATCGTTATTCTTTGAATTGATGCCTCAAGTAGCAGGCTTTTTAGTCGTTGCGTTTTTGCGTAATCGATTCATGTTGAAAGAAGATCTTAACGCTACAAACTTATTTAGTGGCGTAAAAGAAATGTTTGTTAGCATTAAAGATAGCTTCAAAACCACTGCAAACCAAGATTAAAATCTATTTTAGTTAGGCGCAAACCGTTTGCGCCTAATTTCAAGCCGCGCCAATCACACCGCGTCGCGCAAAATCCTCCAAAATCCCCCCCCCTTTTTCCGCCAAAATTTCTACTGAAATCGTCGGTGCAAATTCTGCCAATTTCGCAAAATAAAAAGCCGCAGTTTGTTCAGGCAAATTTTCAAGCAGTTGTAATAGTTGAAACGTCAAAGGTGTAATTTCTAAAAACTGCACCATATCTTCTGCATTTCGATACAACACCAAAAATGTCGGATTCTCACTTTTTAACGGAATAAATTCAGGTGAAATTTTTTGTACTGGAAATTGATACGCTAAAATGCAGGCAAGTGGCGAAAGTTTCAATTTTGCGTTTGATAAATTTTCAAGTGGTAAGGTGGTAACAGTTTCGTGACTAATTGACAACGCCATTTCAACCCATTCGTAATGCGCCAACTCAAATAAAAATGGAAAATCCGTTGAATTTTGTCGTTCATTTTGCAAATAAGCTAAAAACTCTTCTGGAATTTCGGAAAAGTGTGGCGTTTGGCAAACGTGGTTTTCAAAAAAATCTTGAACGAGATGCTCCCAATCTTTTTCAGAAAATAAACTATATAAAACTGGGAAATTCGCAATTAAAAACCCTTCGATATTATTAAAAAATAATTCTCGATACATCGCCATGCGTTCAGGTTTTACACCAATGGGTAGCGGATTTTTTTCAGGGTTGCGAATATACGAGGCAAACGTGGCTTGATGCGTTTGAAAATTCATTTTGCCTCCGCTTGAAATTGTTTGATTTGTTTCACTTCGGTAATCAACTCCGAAAGTGGCGGTAAATTAAAATCACGTTCAAGCAACGTTGGAAAAACACCGAAACGTGAGTAAGCGTGTCGCAATAATTCCCAAACAGGGTCAATAATCGGTGCGCCGTGCGTATCCACCAAAAAATCATTTGCTTCTTTGAAATGCCCAGCAATATGCGCGTAAGTAATGCGCTCCACGGGCATCGCATTTAAAAACTCTAACGCATCATAACCATGATTGACGCTATTAACGTAAATGTTATTCACATCGAGCAAAATGTCACAATTCGCTTCTTTTACCACAGCATTGAAAAAATCAATCTCGCTCATTTCAGCCCCCGAAAATGTATAGTAAGATACATTTTCAATCGCGATTTTTCTCTCTAAAATATCTTGAACACGTTTAATTCGTGTTACAACGTGCATTACTGCTTCATTCGTAAATGGAATTGGCATCAAATCATATAAATGTCCATTGTGAGAGCAATAACTCAAATGCTCGCTGTAATACTCAATACCGTGCGTTTGCATAAATTTTTTGATTTGCGATACAAACACTTCGTCAAGCGGGTCAGAACTGCCAATTGACAGCGATAACCCGTGACAAACAAACCGATTTTTTTCAGTCATAGCGCGGAACTGCTTGCCTAATTTCCCGCCGATTGTAATCCAATTTTCGGGTGCGATTTCGTAGAAGTCAACGTCAGTTAATGGCGTTTGTAAAACTTCGTTTAAAAACGGACGGCGCAGCCCTAAACCTGCACCTTGAAGGATAGAATGTGTTACGTTCATGACAATCGACGAAACACGATTTCGGCGGCGGAAAATGTTTTATTCAATACTTCATTATCATGAGCAGCAGATACAAATCCCGCTTCAAATGCTGATGGTGCAAGGTAAACGCCTTGTTCTAACATCCCGTGAAAAAAGCGTTTGAAATAATCTTGATTGCACGCCATAACTTGTTCGAATGATGTGATATTTTTGTCTTCCGTGAAAAATAAACCAAACATTCCGCCCACTTGATTGGTTGTTAATGGCACGCATTGTTGTTTCGCTAAATCTTTTAAACCATCTAGCAAACGAGTTGTTTTATCTGTTAAATCGGCATAAAAATTCGGAGCAGCAATTAATTCTAGTGTTTTCAAACCTGCTGCCATTGCAACGGGATTTCCTGATAATGTACCCGCTTGATACACCGAACCGAGTGGCGCAAGGCATTCCATAATATCGCGTCGTCCGCCAAATGCACCGACGGGCATTCCGCCACCGATGATTTTACCTAAGGTCGTTAAATCGGGTTTCACATTATAAAAACCTTGTGCGCCTTGCAAACTCACGCGAAAACCAGTCATAACTTCGTCAAAAATTAACACACAGCCGTTTTCGTCGCACACGTCGCGCAATGTTTCTAAAAAACCTTCGACAGGAGGCACGCAATTCATGTTTCCTGCAACAGGTTCGACAATAATGCAGGAGATTTCAGAACCCAGTTGTGCAAATAATTTACGCACGGCAGCTTCGTCGTTATACGGCAAAGTCAGCGTATCTAACGCAACCGCTTCGGAAACACCAGATGAACTCGGCACGCCAAACGTTAGTGCGCCTGAACCTGCTTTTACGAGAAGTGCGTCCGAATGCCCGTGATAACAACCCTCGAATTTCACAATCTTGTTACGTCCCGTAAATCCTTTTGCCAATCGAATTGCACTCATCGTGGCTTCAGTGCCAGAACTGACCATGCGAACTAATTCAATCGACGGCAATAATTCACATACCCGTTGCGCCATCAGCGTTTCTATTTCAGTCGGCGCACCAAAACTTAATCCTTTTTCAGCAGCAATTTTAACTGCGTCGATGACATCAGGATTCGCGTGACCTAAAATCATAGGTCCCCATGAACCCACATAATCGACATATTCATTGCCTTCGTTATCATAAATGTACGCGCCTTTTGCATGATCAATAAAAATCGGCGTACCACCAACACCACTAAATGAGCGCACTGGCGAATTCACACCACCAGGAATAACGTGTTTTGCTTGGTTAAATAATTGAG
>CAINDC010000240.1 GCA_903847275.1 uncultured Pseudomonadota bacterium | reverse complement strand
TTTTAAGCGTTTCACAAAACTCCATAATTAACTTGCTTAATCTAGAAAATAATTCGTCAGTAGTGAATTGTTGCATCTGTTATAAATCTCTTTAAATTCATATTGATACAAATTTTAAATCGTTAAGTCAACAGTATTATTCCCTGAGTTCCCCCTGATTTTTCATCATTGGAAATGATAATTGCAACATCATCTGATTTAGGGAGCTGATTTTTAGGTTTTTTCTTTTTGAAAGTTGAGCTAACTTCCTCACTTTTCATTTTTAAAGGAACCGTAGAAGGTGCATCAACACTGGTGTTTTCGTTTAAAAGTTCCATTTACACGCCCTCCGCTGTTAAAACATCATTCCAATCCATACCAACGGCTTCAGGAATAAGGTAAGTGCCACCCACAGCAAGTGCCGCAGCGCGTGCAGCATTTTGTCCAACACCCGATTCATCGTTATCGCCTGCAATGATAATTTGAGCTTCTGGCAGTTTGGCGCGAATAATTTTCGCCACGCATTCAAGGTTGCCTTTGTCAAAGGCAACGAAAGTTTGAAAGCCTTTGTGTTCGTGCAAACTTGCCGCTGTTGCAAAACCTTCAGCGACTAAAATCGTTTCTGTTGGATTTCCTAACCAGCAAAAACAGTTTTTCTTTTGTCCACCACTTAAAAATCGTTTGTTACCGTCAGCATCAATGAACTGCAAATTAACCAATTCAAGATCAGCGTTATAGATCGCAATCACCAATGCACCGTATTTGTTAATTTTGATACCGTGTGGCTGAATTTTTTTGCGCGTTAAATATGGATGCGTTGTTGCAAGTGGCGAATTTCGCCAAATGTAACGGGCTTTGTCTGCGGCTTTGCGGTGTTTATCTTCAAGCTCTTTTTGACGCTGAAAATTCGGATAGTCCCTGCAAACCAGTGAGGGTAGTAAAATCAATAAGATACGTTAAAATAAACGCCATCTCGATTTTGAAAAGTTGTTGAAAATCAAGTAACTTTAAAATCATCAATTACCAATTTTGCATAAAATTAGCTTACCTGCATTGGTTTGTAGGGACTATCGAATTTTTAATCCATATGGAATACCTCTCTGTTGTCAGAGCCAAGACACAACCCATTCATTACTTTTTTTTGATTGTTTTTCTGTCCATAGAACTAAGGCATGATTTTCAACACTAAGGATACGTGGATGAGTTGCATTTGTGCCGATTGCTGATAAACGATGTGACGCTGACCATGTCATACCATTATCGATAGATTGAGCAGAAAAAATGCCCGTCCCTTCAGCACTCATCTCATCCCAAACCATGATGATTCGATTGTCTAAAACAGCAATATCGCTATGTGTTGCATTTTTGTTAATTTTTACAGGACGTTGATTATCCGAATTCACCGCATACAAACCAGATTTTGATGGTTCACCTGTCCAAACACTAGCATAAAAAGCGTTATTTTCGTCAAATGCAATTCCGCCACCAACGTGTGGACAGCCATCAAAATGCCAATTAAATTCACCGATTGTTTTTTTACTTTGCCAACTTTCACCTTGATTATTTGAACTGAGCAACGTCATATCACGCGGATTCATATCACGATAAAGCACATGAAGTTCGTTATTCGGTGAAACAGCAAGTGTATTCCAACAACATGAACAACTTGAATCATCCAATTTTGTAGGTGTTTGCCAATTTTCACCATTATCCATCGAACGGGCATAACGTAAACTTTGATAACCATTTTCTTCGGGATCAGAAAGCCAAACTGTGTGGAAATATCCATTTTTGTCTGCAATTAAATCAGCATGTGATTGATCTCCAGTATCATCAGCGGCAGGATTTTTGCCTGTATGCCATGTTATACCTGTATCGCGTGAATAAACACTGACCAAAGCCCCACTATTGGGGATTTCGCCTTGCGTTTGCCAAATGGCAACTAAATTTTCTCCATTCGCAGCAAGCTGAACATCATTACCACGTGCAGCGAGAGCTGGTAAAAAGTTATTTTTAATATCAATAGGTTGAGACCAATTTTTGCCATTGTCAGTAGATTTTAAATAACGTACCGTTTGCATTTTGTCTTTTTCAGTTTTTAAACCAGAAACTAATGCATGCAGAGTTGTATTATCCTTATAAACATCAAAGCTCTTAATTTCAAATAATCCTGCTGATATTTTCGAATAAGGTGGATAATTTACCGACAGATTTTGTGGTTGTAAAATAGAACAGCCACTCAAAAAAAATAATATACCGAAAGAAAAAATCGTTTTCATTCTTAATCCATAATCAAATTGATTCGTCAACAGTAATCGGGACACAAAAGTTAAGTTACTTTTCCAAAAGTGTCGAAGTTAGCGGGCGACATCATACCGCTATGCTTTGATTTTAGGTAGTGTTGCACTGGAGGTGTTTCAATTCTGTGGATGTTAGCTAAACAAGACCGAATTCATATCGATTGATAAATAACCCGAAAACCACGGAGTGCATGAGAAAAGATTTAGAAAAGCAAATCGTTTTTCGTGCTAACCGTTTAATCCGAGTA
>CAINDC010000239.1 GCA_903847275.1 uncultured Pseudomonadota bacterium | reverse complement strand
GACATTCAACAGAGGTAAAGAGCCATGAATACATTTTTCATCATCTTTTTCACCTTTGCTGTGGTGATAGTTTATATGAGTGTAAAGTCTGTACCGCAAGGCATCGAAAATGGGCAAGGTAAAATTAAAGTCGATGATTCCATTGGACTGTACACGAAGAAGATTACGCCATAGCAACCAAAGTCAGGGGAATTGCTGTGCGTGGAACGGTATTTGATATTAAGAGATGCTAAATGACTAATTTCGATATGAGTAACAAAGTGGTAACAGTCTATACCACAGCAAAAAATACAGATTACCGTTTAACCAAAACGGCAACGCTACAATTCAAAGATTTCGGTCAACCGTTAGAAATGCAAGTATGCGTATTTATAGACCCATCGAAAATGTTTCAAACCATCGTTGGTATTGGTGGGGCTATTACAGATGCGGCGACTGAGACTTTTGCTAAATTGCCATCCGATAAGCAACAAGAATTGATGACTGCATATTACGATGCCAAAGACGGAATTGGTTATACCTTAGCCCGAACTCACATTCACAGCTGTGATTTTTCCAGCCATAGCTATACCTATGTTGATGACGCAGATTCTGATTTGAAAAGTTTTAGCATTCAACACGACGAAGAATACCGCATCCCTTTCATCAAACAGGCAACGCAAGTTGCAGATGGAAAACTAACATTAGTAGTTAGTCCGTGGAGTCCGCCCGCTTGGATGAAAACCAACGCCAGTATGTTAAAAGGTGGCAATCTATTACCTGAATGCCGTCAGCTATGGGCAAACTACATTTGCAAGTTTATTACGGCTTATGAAAAGGCAGGTATTCCAATCTGGGGGCTAACTGTACAAAACGAACCGATGGCGAGTCAGACATGGGAGTCTTGTATCTTTACTGGCGAAGAAGAGAGAGATTTTGTTAAAAATCACCTCGGTCCCACGTTACACCAGAACGGTTTGCATGATAAAAAACTGATTGCATGGGACCACAACCGAGATTTGATTTATCAAAGAGCAAGTACGGTACTTGATGACCCTGAAGCTGCCAAATATATTTGGGGGATTGGTTATCACTGGTATGAAACATGGACAGGAAGTGCCATGCAATTTGATAATTTAAAAAGAGTGAAAGAAGCCTTCCCATCTACCAATCTCATTTTCACCGAAGGCTGTATTGAAAAGTTTGATTTCAACAGAATTGACGATTGGTATCTAGGTGAACATTACGGACATTCAATCGTAAATGATTTCAACGCTGGCACTGTTGCTTGGCTTGATTGGAATGTACTTTTGGATGAAACAGGAGGACCAAATCATGTGGGCAATTTCTGTTTCGCTCCAATTATTGCCGACACGCGAAACGGTGAGCTTCATTACACAAACATTTACTACTACCTGGGGCATTTCTCAAAATTTGTAAAACCAGGTGCAAAACGTATTATCAGTTCTTCTAATCGGGATATTTTACAAACCACTGCCTTCATAAATCCAGATGATACAATCGTCATCATTGTTTTAAACACGACAGACAAAGAAATGGATTACATCCTGTGGCTTAATGGTAAAGCCGCTGAAGTCAAAAGCTTCCCAAATTCTATTACGACGTTGGTACTTTGAATTTTTGACTAGTTAAATATAAATTTAGCACAAATAAACACTGGAGAAATCAATCATGTTACAAACAAAGGCTTATGGTGCGTTAGACAAACACAGTTCTTTGACCAATTTGGAAATTGAACGCCGAACACCCAATGCAGACGATGTACAAATTCAAATTCTTTATTGTGGCGTATGCCATTCAGATTTGCACACTGCCAGAAATGAATGGAAAAGCACTCAATATCCGTGCGTGCCAGGTCATGAAATTGTCGGGCGAGTAACCGCTATTGGCGACAAAGTTCAACATTTCAAAATCGGTGATTTGGTTGGTGTGGGTTGCATGGTCGATAGCTGCGGAACGTGTTCATCATGTGCTGAAGGTGAGGAGCAATACTGCGAAACTGGATTTACGGGAACGTATAACGGTCCTGTTTTTGGTGGGGAAAATACTCACGGTGGTTATTCCCAAGCGATTGTTGTCAAAGAGAGTTTCGTTCTAAACATTAAACACAGTGAAGAACAATTAGCCAGTGTTGCACCATTACTTTGTGCAGGGATTACGTTGTATTCACCATTGCGTCATTGGAACGCTGGAACAAACAAAAAAGTAGGCATCGTGGGTTTAGGTGGACTTGGACACATGGGCGTAAAACTCGCCCGTGCAATGGGTTCTCATGTTGTATTGTTCACCACGTCACCGAGCAAAGTTGAAGATGGCAAAAAATTAGGCGCACATGAAGTTTGTGTTTCAACAGATGCTAATCAAATGCAAAGCTACCTCAACCAACTTGATTTAATTATCAACACCGTTTCTGTTCCGCATGATTTGAATGCTTACCTTCAATTGTTAAAACGCGATGGTTCAATGGTTTTAGTTGGCGCACCAGAAGAACCGCATCCTTCACCAGAAGTATTTAATCTCATCTTTAAACGTCGGCAATTAGCAGGCTCGCTCATTGGCGGCATTGCCGAGACGCAAGAAATGTTGGATTTTTGTGCAGCAAATAACATCGTGTCAGAAATTGAACTGGTACCAATGGATTACATCAACACTGCCTACGAAAGAATGCTAAAAAATGATGTCAAATATCGTTTTGTTATTGACATAAAAACACTGTAGAAAAGACCATGACTAAAATAGTTCACATCAAACACGAAGAAGAAAAAGCCGTTTTATCGAAAGCGCAGAAGAAATTTAATAGCCTGATTAAAAAAATCGACGCACAGAAAAAGATTTTGGTCGAATGGGAAAACTCCAAAACAAAAATTTCACAGCGTGTAAATAGCGAACATCAGCCGTTACTAGATTCATTCAATCAAGCACGCGCTGAAATGGTGTATTTGCTCGACAAAGCGCACGGCGATAGCTTCTTTAAAAAAGCCGACAAAGCTAAATTGCAGGCTCTAATTTGTGACATGGCTGTCGAGTTAATTCAAGAAGGCATGGAAGAACTGAAGGAAATTTACAATCGTCACAATCACACCGATTTCGACTCCGAAGCACAGGAAATCGAATCCGATATGACCAGTGCCATGAAATCCATGATGGAAGAAATGTTTGGTTTTGAATTCGATGACGAAGATTTCAGCTCACCAGAACAAATGCGTGAAGCAATTCAACAAAAAATCGATGCTCAACGTGAAAGTCAATTACACCAAGAATCTAAACGTACACCGCGCAAAAAAACCACTAAACAACTTGAAAAAGAAGCGCGTGAAAAAGAGGAAGCTCAAAACGCCAGCAAATCCATTCAGGAGGTATTTCGTAAATTAGTGGCGGTGCTGCATCCAGACCGTGAACCCGACGAAGTGGAACGTGAGCGTAAAACGAAATTGATGCAACGTGTGAATGAAGCGTATGGCAAAAAGGATTTGTTACAGTTACTCGCGTTACAGCTTGAAATTGAGCAAATTGACCAATCCAAATTAAACACGATTGCTGAAGATAAATTGAAACATTTTAATAAAGTTTTAGAAGGACAACTTGAAGAATTGATGGACGAAATCAACGGAATTCAGTTCCCATTTCGTATGATGCTTAATTTACCACCTTGGGAAAAATTAACGCCCGACGATATTTTGAAATCGCTTTCACATGACATTCGAGAACTCAAAAAATCTCTTAAAGACATCGAGCGTGAAATTAAAGAATTACAAAATCCTCTCACTTTAAAAGCCATGTTAAAAACCTTGAGATTCTAAAAATGAAATTATTTGAACCGCTAAAATTAGGTGCCATCACCTTACAAAACAGAATTCTAATGGCTCCGTTGACGCGCTGCCGTGCCGCTGAAAATCATATTCCTAGCGATTTGATGGCAACGCATTACGCTCAACGGGCGAGTGCGGGACTTATCATCGCCGAAGCAACAATGGCAATTGAAGGCAATTCTGCCTTTTGGAAAGAACCAGGTATTTATTCTGACGAACAAGTTGCAGGCTGGAAAAAAGTCACTGATGCTGTGCATGAAAAAGGCGGTTTAATTTTTCTGCAAATTTGGCACGGTGGTCGAGCTTGTCATCCATTATTGAACGATGGCGCACAACCTGTTGCACCGAGCGAAATCGCAATAACTAGCAGCGAAGTTCGAACTCAAGAAGGAATGAAACCTTATGTCATACCGCGTGAATTAACACTTAATGAGCTGCCATCTATTGTTGATGGATTCAAAAAAGCAGCTGAAAACGCAAAATTAGCAGGTTTTGATGGAGTGGAAGTTCACGCAGCAAACGGTTATTTGCTCGATGAATTTTTGCGTGATGGTTCAAATAAACGTACAGATGAATACGGTGGTTCAATTGAAAATCGTGCGCGGTTGATGCTCGAAGTGTTGCAAGCCGTTTATGATGTTTGGGGAAGTAACCGAGTAGGAGTGCGGATTTCACCATTGAATAGTTTCAACAGCATGATAGACAGTGACCCCATTGCACTTTCAACGTGGTTGGCAAAACGCCTTAATGATTTCAATTTGGCGTATTTACACGTTATACGAGCAGATTTTTATCAGCAACAAACAGGCGATGTTTTAACGTCAATTCGTGAAAATTATCAAGGCGTACTCATTGGTAATATGGGCTATGATGCAAAGGAAGCCGAAGAAGCTATCGCAACAGGAAAACTTGACGCTGTATCGTTTGGTGTAAGTTTTATTACGAATCCCGATTTCCCTGAACGAATCAAAGTAGGGGCGAGTTTAAATCAACCTAATCCTGAAACGTTCTATTCTTTTGATGAGAAAGGCTATACAGACTATCCTTTTGTAGAAGATGGCAATTTAAATCAACACAAAAAATAAAAACTTATGGCAATTAGCTCAACCATCAATAAAGTGTCGTTAAACATTGCCGATGTTGACCGCCATTATTATCAGCTTCACGAATTAACTGTCGCACAACATCCATCTGAAAACGACTTTCGTTTTATGATTCGCTTAATTGCGTTTATGGCAAATGCCAGTGAAAATTTGAATTTTACGAAAGGACTTTCTAGCGACGATGAGCCTGAATTGTGGCAAAAATCACTTACAGATGAAATTGATTTATGGATTGAGTTGGGACAACCCGATGAAAAACGTATCCGCAAAGCGTGTGGACGTTCAAAGCAAGTCATCATTTACACTTACCACGAAGGCAAAGCAAAAGTGTGGTGGGAACAACAAAAATCAAAACTCGCACGATTTAATAACTTAAAAGTCTTTCATATCAATGCCGACGGTGCTGAAACAATGGTTAAACGGTCAATGCAATTACAATGCAACATTCAAGAGGGTGAAATTTATCTGAGTGACGACAATTTTAATCTGACGATAACAATTGATAGGCTGTAATTCAAGAATGAAAACTTTGCACGAATTACATTTTGATAATCGTTTTATCAACCATCTCCCTGAAGATACCAACAAGGACAAGACTTGCCGCCAAGTTTTTAACGCTTGTTATTCCAGCGTTTTGCCACAAAAAGTTTCACGTCCCCAATTGGTTTGTTATTCACCCGAAGTTGCACAATTATTGGATTTAGCTGCTCACGTTTGCGAATCTGAAGAATTTGCTCATGTTTTTGTTGGTAATCAATTAGTCAACGGAATGCAACCTTACGCGACATGTTACGGTGGTCATCAATTTGGTCAATGGGCGGGGCAATTAGGTGATGGTCGCGCTATCAATCTAGGCGAAGTCATCAATAGCGAAAAACAGCGTTTAACCTTGCAACTCAAAGGCTCTGGCAAAACACCTTACTCTCGCACTTCTGATGGATTAGCTGTTTTGCGTTCTTCTGTGCGCGAATTTTTGTGCAGTGAAGCGATGCACCACTTGGGCGTTCCCACAACTCGTGCTTTGAGTTTGGTTTTGACGGGGGAATCGGTATTGCGGGATATGTTTTACGACGGCAATCAAAGATATGAAGCGGGCGCAGTGGTTTGTCGTGTTGCTCAAAGTTTTACCCGATTTGGACATTTTCAAATTCACACTACACGAAACGATATTACGTTGTTGAAACAGCTTGTTGATTATACGATTCAAACAGATTTCCCACATTTAGGAAAACCTAGCGTTGAAACGTATTTGCAATGGTTCAGCGAAGTTTGCCAAAAAACAGCTGAAATGATTGTGCATTGGCAACGAGTAGGATTTGTTCATGGGGTGATGAATACGGACAATATGTCGATTTTAGGATTGACGATTGATTATGGTCCTTACGGTTGGCTAGAAGATTTCAATTACCATTGGACTCCTAACACCACTGATGCTGACCATCGTCGTTATCATTTTGGTAATCAGCCGCGTGTAGCGTTTTGGAATTTGGCGCAATTAGCCAATGCGATTTTTCCGTTAGTTCAAGATTCAAAAGCCCTTCAAGATATTTTGGAAAAGCACTACACAAACACGTTCCAACGTGGCTATGAAAAAATGATGGCACAGAAATTGGGTTTAGAGCAATTTGATGATGCCTTAATTTCAGATTTGATGACGTTATTACAAACGGTTGAAACGGACATGACAATTTTTTATCGTCAGCTTGCCAATGTTGATATGACGCAAACAGACATCGACACAAAACCTTTGACGCACGCTTATTATGATAAGGCTTATCAGGGGGAAAATTATCAGAATCAATTACACGCTTGGCTAAAACATTATGCGTGTTTGATTGTAACGGACGAACTTGAACGTAAAACCAAAATGAATGCGGTCAATCCAAACTATGTTTTGAGAAATTACCTTTCACAGCAAGCCATTGATGCCGCTGAAGAAGGTGATTTTTCTGAAATTGAACGATTATTAAACCTACTTCGCAAACCTTACGATGAACAACCCGAATTTTCTAAATACGCGCAAAAGCGTCCTGAATGGGCAAAAATGAAAGCGGGTTGTTCGATGTTGTCTTGCAGTTCTTAAATTTCCACTTTTCAAAAACATCAATGTCTATAAATAAAATCCTTGCTCAAGAATTAGCTGTTCACGTTAATCAAATCAACGCCGCTGTTGCACTATTAGACGAAGGTTCAACTGTTCCCTTTATTGCTCGTTATCGAAAAGAAGTTACAGGTGGTTTAGACGACACACAATTACGGTTGCTTGAAGAACGCCTCAGTTATTTGCGCGAACTTGAAGCGCGTCGAATCGTAATTTTGGAAAGTATCGCGTCACAGGAGAGCATGCAAAAGTGGGGGAGGCTTTTTAAGCGGTCATTTTTAAATTTTCATCATTGCTAGCTCTAAATTTTGGATGCCATTTTCGAAACGTTTGTTCCAAGTCGCCATTAAGTACACATGTTCGCGTTTGCAATAATAAATGTGCGCCTTCTGGACTCCATTGCATTTGTTGTCGCTTTGTAAATCGTTTCGCTATAACGTAATTCACGGCAGACTCGACAAAACCTGAGCTGATTCTATCTCCTTGTCGATAACGTTCACCGTAGTTTGTAATGAAATTTTCATTATTTGTAATGTATGTGTGAAATTCTTCAACTGCTCGTAATAACTTGCGTGTTGTTGCATTTTCATCGGCTGATACATCGAGTTCCATCTCAAGATTTTCCAAGTGTTGCAATGCTTGGTATGAATTGCCATGCCATAAATACCATTTGATACTTTCAATCGCTTGTAAAG
>CAINDC010000238.1 GCA_903847275.1 uncultured Pseudomonadota bacterium | reverse complement strand
TTCGGTGCGCGTCTATTCTTTCGGATTCGCAGCTACCTCTCGTCGGCTAAAAAACAAGGTCACAATATGCTCGAGGCGTTAACTTCGTCTTTTCGTGGATGCCCTTTGATTTTGGTGGGGGGCTGAGTAGTTACAAAAAAACATGACAATTTCAATGCGACAAGCGCGTTTGGAATTACTAAATCGCGGTTTGTTAGATGCTGTCGAATCGCACGTTGCAACGCTTTCAAGAGCCGCGCAAATTGAGTGGGAGTATTTGGTTGAAGTTAGACGCGATTATCCGCTTGTTGTTGAATTGGCAACACTGCTTAATTTATCAGAAACGGATTTAGATGCGTTTTTTGAAAGTGCGAAGTTGATTTAAAGGTATGACAGAAGTTTGTCATAGCGCATAAAAGTCAGCGGCGTTTTATGGCAGTTAATGGCAAAGTTTGTTTTTTTTGTGTGGTTTAAGTTGTTGATTTTGTTTATTTCGTTGCTTTTGTATATAAAAACGTCTCCCCAGAAATGGGGCGTTTTTGTATGCTTTACGCGATAATAGAGCATCATTATTTTTTATTAACCATGAAATACTCATGCCTTTACGCTATATCGAAAAAATTTTACGCGCCAGCGTTTATGACGTTGCCATCGAAACACCTTTAGATTTTGCCAAAACACTTTCTCAACGTACCCAAAACCAAATTTTTTTGAAACGCGAAGATTTACAATCGGTTTTTTCGTTTAAATTGCGTGGCGCGTACAACAAAATGGCATTACTCAGCGATACCGAAAAAAGATGTGGTGTCATTGCTGCATCAGCAGGAAATCACGCGCAAGGCGTTGCATTATCAGCGCAACGTTTAGGAATTAACGCTTTAATCGTGATGCCAACTACCACGCCCGAAATCAAAAGCCAATCAGTAAAATCAATGGGTGCAGAAATTGTTTTATTTGGTGATTCTTACAGCGAATCTTATGGACACGCTTACGAATTAGCGAAAAAATCGGGGCGTGTTTTTGTGCATCCTTATGACGACGAAGATGTGATTGCAGGACAGGGAACGGTTGCAATGGAGATTTTGCGTCAACAAACAGGAAAACTAGATGCGATTTTTGTGCCTGTAGGTGGCGGTGGATTGATTGCAGGTGTGGCGGTTTATGCAAAATTTGTCCGTCCCGATATTAAAATTATCGGCGTTGAACCCGAGGATTCCGATTGTTTAAATCAAGCCTTAAAAGCAGGTGAACGGGTGGTTTTAGAACAAGTTGGTTTATTCGCAGACGGCGTAGCGGTAAAACAAATCGGCGCAGAACCATTTGCACTCGCACAAAAATATGTTGATGAGATTATCACTGTTTCAACTGATGAAATTTGTGCGGCGATTAAAGATATTTTTGACGATACGCGTTCAATTGCTGAACCTGCTGGCGCATTGGCAACTGCTGGTTTGAAAAAATATGTCGAACGTGAAAATGTAAAAAATCAGATATTCGTTGCCATCGACAGTGGTGCAAACGTAAATTTTGACCGTTTGCGCTATGTCGCTGAACGCGCACAGGTTGGTGAACACCGAGAAATTTTGTTAGCCGTCACTATTCCCGAAATCGCTGGAAGTTTTTTACGTTTCTGTCAATTATTGAACGGACGTAATATCACCGAATTCAATTATCGTTATTTTGATTCAGCAAACGCACAAGTGTTTGTTGGCATTTCAAGTAGCGGTGAAATCAAAGACCGTGCTGCGATAATTGGCGAGTTACAAACTCAAGGCTTTAACGTAGTTGATATGACAGCAAATGATTTAGCGAAAGAACATATTCGCTACATGGTTGGCGGACACGCACCTTGCGAATTAAATGAAGTAATTTATAGTGTGGAATTCCCCGAACGACCAAGTGCGTTATTGAATTTTTTAACTGAATTGGGTGGACGTTGGAATATCAGTTTGTTTCATTATCGTAATCACGGTGCGGCATTTGGCAAAGTGTTAATGGGTTTGCAAATTGAGTCCGCGCAACAAGTAAATTTCCACGCTTGTTTAAATTCGTTAGGTTTTAGCTATCACGAAGAAACAAACAATCCTGCATATCAATTATTTTCAGGTGGAAAAGCAAAATAATGTGGCGCAATGTTTTATTTGTAGTTTTAGTTATTTTATTCAATACCGCAAATGCCAGTAAATACGCTGCCGAAGTGAAACACGCAGAAACTTCTTTGCAACAAGGCAAATATATTTTAGCGGCGGATTTTGAATATCATCTCAGTCCACAAGCAAATGAAGCCTTGCAAAATGGCGTACCGTTGTTTTGGCAAATTAAAATCAAGTTGCAACAACAGCATGATGTTTGGTTTAACAAAACGTTTTCAATATCCGTGTTACGTTATCGATTGCAATATCACGCGCTGTTAAATATGTATCGTGTTAAAAATGAAAACACGGGAGAAACTCGTAATTTTTCAACTTTGACGGCTGCGTTAAATGTTATGGCGACATTGCGTGATTTTCCTTTGACCTTAAAGGAGAATTTATCACTTAACGCACATTATTTGGTGGCAATAAAAGTGTTTTTTGAAGATGAAGAATTACCGTTACCACTGCAAACTCAAATGATTGCAAACCCACAATGGCAACTTTCAAGTGATTGGACACAATGGGATTTGCCGACACACCCAACCTTTTAAACGTTGAGATTTTTATGAAAAATGAAATTGAATCTGTCCGCGCTGCAGCAGAATTACTACACAGTAAAGTCGAAGTTGAAACTGCTTTAGACACGATGGCACAACAAATTAATCAATTACTCGCTGACCGAAATCCGTTAGTGTTGTGTGTGATGAATGGCGGTTTAGTTGTCGCGGGACAATTATTGACACGTTTAACGATGCCGCTAACTATCGACACGATTAACGCCAGCCGTTATCACAATAAAACGGTCGGCGAGGATGTGGAGTGGATTACAAAACCACGCACCTCTTTGAAAAATCGTACCATTTTGTTGATCGATGATATTTTGGACGCGGGCATTACGTTGGCAGCGATTTACGATTATTGTGTGGAACAAGGCGCGAGTTCAGTTTACACCGCAGTTTTGTTAGATAAAGATTTGCCGCAAGATAAGCCTTTGACCGCTGATTTTGTTGGCTTGAAAGTGGTTGACCGTTATGTTTTTGGTTACGGCATGGATTACAAAGGTTATTGGCGAAATGCCGATGGCATTTATGCGTGTGTGGGGTTGTAATGATTCAAAATTTTGGCGCAGTTATGCTCGATATTGCTGGTACATCATTAGCAAATTCAGAGCGCGAAATAATCAATCATCCAAACACAGGCGCGGTGATTTTGTTTGCACGAAATTATGAAAGCCCTGAACAAGTCACCGATTTAATCAAAGAAATTCGGGCAGCTAGAAACGGTGAAATCCTTATTGCAGTTGATCAAGAAGGTGGGCGCGTACAACGTTTTCAAAATGGTTTTACACGTTTATCACCTGCGGCTTTGTACGAAAATGAACCCAAAATCGCCGAAGTTGCTGGCTGGTTAATGGCGGTGGAATTATTAGCAGTTGGTGTCGATTTCAGTTTTGCGCCAGTTTTAGATGTCGATTGTGGCGTGAGTACGATTATTGGAAATCGGGCGTTTTCGCAAAATGCTGAAAAGGTCACGCAATTGGCAAGTGAATTTCGACACGGAATGGTTCGGGCGGGTATGGCGGCAACAGGCAAACATTTTCCAGGTCATGGCGCGGTGGCGTTAGATTCGCATTTGACTTTGCCGATTGATGACCGTGAATTGGACGCGCTTCGTAACAGTGATTTACAACCGTTTCGCCAACTGATTTCCGAAGGTTTGGAAGGCATCATGCCTGCACACGTTTTGTATTCGCAGATTGACGCGCAACCCGCAGGATTTTCAAAATTTTGGATTCAAAAAATTCTGCGTGACGAATTAGGATTTGATGGTGTGGTATTTAGCGATGATTTAAGCATGGAAGGTGCGGCGAGTGTAGGCAGTTTTTCAGAACGTGCAGAAGTTGCATTACAAGCTGGTTGCGACATGATTTTGGTTTGTAATAATCCAACTGCCGCGATTGAAGTTTTAAACGCATTACCGATTGAAAATAATTCTGAACGTGAACGTCGTTTGCAAAAAATGCGCGGTAAATTTTCGCTAAATAGTGAGCAATTACAAGCGAACAGCACATGGCAACAAGCGGTAATTTCAGTTCAAGATTTTATGGAACGTCATAGCTAATTTCAAACGTGCGATTTTAGTTTTACGAAAAACTCACGATACAGTGCCATTATTGTTTTCTTTCAATCATCGGATTTTATGGATATTCAAACCTCGTTCAACAGTCAAATTTTGCAAGCCATGAAGACTTTGGTTGAAAATAATTTGAATTTAATCGTTGGACAAAAAATTGCTGTGACTGTAACCGCGATCAATCCGACTGGAATTACACTCAAATGGGGTGGGCAAACGCTCACCGTTGAAAATCAAAATCAACGCGCCACTTTTACGCCGTATCTTGGTCAAAATGTAACGCTTCAAGTCACCAAACTCACGCCAGAATTAGAATTCAAATTGGTTGCGCTCGATACTCAGCGTTATGCGAGTACACCGCCAAGTGCTGAAAAAATGAATGCAATGCGATTAACGTTGGCAACCGCGCCGTTGGTAAATCGAATTGATGAATCATTGAAAAGTTTTGTGCAACACGCTCAAAATCAGCAGCCGATTGAGGCTAACGTCGTTGGTCTTGTGGGTCATAAAATTCAGCTAGAATTAGTGATTGCCGATTCACAAAATAGTGCAAGTAGTAAAAAAATGCTTATTACCGTGGATCATGCTCAATTGCAGCTGTTACCAGGTGAATCATTAAAAGTAGGTCAAGCATTAACATTGGCAATGACAAAAATTGGTGCCGTACCAGAATTTAAACAATTGCCATCAACCGTATTACCCGCTCAAATTCAAGAAGAAAAAATTGCTGCATTTATGCGTCAACTTTTGCCGCGCCATGAATCGCCTGCTGTTTTGTTAAATCAACTTCGCAGCGATTTACCACAACTTGAAATAAAAAATGATTCTTTGGCGACGACGTTGAAACAAAATGCTGCTGCACTATTTGAACATTTGCAACCCAATGAACAATTGTTTAATCCGCTAAAATTGAAGCATTTAATTTATTCTTCAGGGCTTTTTTTTGATGCAAAAACAGTGGCAAATAATACGTCAAAAGCACCGACAATAATTCCAACACCTGTTCAAACGCCCAAACCACCTGCTGATTTGAAAATGCCGTTGCTTAACCTATTGCAACATACCAGCGCAACGAATGATTTAAAACAGCTAACGTCAACCTTATTACAAAATCTATTGAAGCAAGAATCCGCTCCGAATCCTGAAATTGCAAAATTAGTTGAACAAAATGAAGGTGAGTTACACGCACAATTATTGATGCTTTCACGCGCTGAAAATATCCCGCAATCATTAAAAACACTTGCTGTTGAAATTTTGCCGAATTTGAAAGCCAGCAATGATGCAAAAATGATGGCATCTTCGTCAGAAATTATTCTTACACCACTTCTTGATGAGCCTGTTGCGACAGATTTTAAAAATGATTTATTCAAATTGATGGATACGCTTAAACAAGGCATCGCGCAACAAACTGAATTATCATTGACCGAAACGCAAGTGAATGGATTGCAACAATTACACACTAAAACTGAAAATGCGTTGGCAAAAGTCGTGATTGATCAATTACATTCGCTGCCAAAAGAAGATGGTAAGCAAGTATGGACAGTTGAATTACCTTTTTTGATGGGGAATCGGGCAGAAACATTGAAAATGGAAATTCAACGGGATAAAGCAAATCAATCTTCGGCAGATGAACCAACAAAAAATTGGTCGGTTAATTTAACACTTACGCCGCCAAAATTAGGTGAAATGAATTGCGTGATTTCTTATCAAAATGGCGTAGTAAATACTTATTTTAAAAACCAGCAACCTCAAACGACTACGTTAATTAGTCAGCATCTTGTGAATTTGAAACAACAACTGCAACACGTTGGATTGATTACGGGATTGATGAGCGCACATAACGATTTTCAACCTATAAAATCGGCGTATTCAACGGATATGCGGTCAATGCTTAACGAAACGGTTTAAGGGAATCTCTAAAAATAGAGCAGAACATTTCGTCAAAATTTCCATGTTAAAATTTGGAGCTGAAATTTTATGAAATAGCTGGTTTTGTTGTTATTTTGATCCTTTTGAAGCATTTTTTTGTATTTTAAACTGCAAT
>CAINDC010000237.1 GCA_903847275.1 uncultured Pseudomonadota bacterium | reverse complement strand
TTCGGTGCGCGTCTATTCTTTCGGATTCGCAGCTACCTCTCGTCGGCTAAAAAACAAGGTCACAATATGCTCGAGGCGTTAACTTCGTCTTTTCGTGGATGCCCTTTGATTTTGGTGGGGGGCTGAGTAGTTACGAAAATTATGAATTAGATATACCTATACGCGAGGAATCTAACGAAGTTGATGTCCTAAAAGAAATTAAAGATTCGAGAATAATTATCAACAATGTGGAAATTTATGAAGTGTTTGCTGCTTTGTCTTTGTGGATGTTAGCTAATGCTATAAAAGATGATTTCATATCATTGAGTACCGAATACTCGATTAAAGCAATGGAAGCGTTATGTTATGCAGAGCAATTAGTAGAAATTGAACACATTAAAACCTCTTATGCGCTAGAAATAGCAAAAATACATGAGAATTCAAATAAAGAAGTTGAAAACCTTATCCATGTACAAGAAAAATCACAACAGTTGTCAGCGGAGCTTCTTAAAAAACAAGAGGAGTTATCTAAAAAACATGATGAACTAAGCAAAGAAATAGAAAGATTACAGCAGTTAGTCAATCATCAAGAAGCAGAGCAAATTAGAAAAAAACAAGAATTAGCAATACAACTTAATAAACATCGACATCGTGAAAACCATGATGCGAAATCGATGGTCATTGCAGAATGGTTAAAAAATACAACACAATTCAGTAGTGCTGAAAAAGCGGGTAATTATTTTGCTGATTGGCTGTTGAATACACAAAAATTCGGACGTGAATATACACCAAGAACAATAACTAAATGGATTCTTGAGTGCGCGAAAGAGTACGGAATTAAATTTAGATAAAATATAACACTCTCCGTCGGAGGGTGTGCGGTGTCCGTCGAGACGACTTTTTTCAAAAAATATAACGTTGCAAAATTTGCCCCGTACTTAATCACACGGAGCAAATCTTATGCAGACATTATCAAACGCTGGATTTTTAAGAATCTGGCAAATCGTCGGAGATAAAAAAGCAAATCCCCCCGTCGAGCCACTTATCCCAGTAGGAAAATCTACATGGTGGCAAGGCGTAAAGTCAGGCAAATTCCCCCAACCAGTCAAACTTGGTGAACGCACAACCGCGTGGCGCGTTGAAGACATCCGTAAATTGATGGATAGCTTTGCGGGGGCGAATCATGCTTAACAAAACCCGCGATTTTGCTCAACTCCCTTCAATGGTGAGCGCATCAATTTCAAAAATCCGCTTGACCAAAACCACCACACCAACGACAATGACTGCACCTCGAAACATCGAGGGCGGACGTGAGAATCCGTTTAGAACAGGCGATAATTCGCCGCAATTGAAAGCGGTTTTTTTACGCCCCCAGTTTTTTGACAGCTCAATTTTGAGCAGTCGATTCAATATCATGATGGTGTGTGTTAGACAGTCGTTAAGACTGGTCTCACCTGTTCGAGGCATTCTCACTCTAGCACACGCCGTCACCAATACTGTGAGAAGTATTGGTGTCGGTTATCCCACTCTTTCACTACCGTACACTTTTTACGCCCGTTTTTCATAGAATCAGACTGAATTGAGGCAACGCTTGCCCGTTGCGAAGAAAATAATTTAATAATCGTTTTCCAAGCTGAAATAAACTCAAATCACAACGGTCTGTTCGATG
>CAINDC010000236.1 GCA_903847275.1 uncultured Pseudomonadota bacterium | reverse complement strand
TAACAAATCCTTAATTAAATCACCCGCTGGAAACGAGTGATTTAGCGCATTTTGAAATATATTTTAGTGTCGTCCCGTGTGACCAAAACCACCTTCACCACGATGACTTTCGTCGAAATCGGTAACTTGTTCAAATGCCACTTGAACTACGGGAACAAACACCATTTGTGCAATCCGTTCACCAATGTTTATAGTGAACGGTTCGTTACCACGATTCCAACAAGAAACGAAAACTTGCCCTTGATAATCCGAATCAATCAAGCCAACTAAGTTACCTAAAACAATGCCATGTTTATGCCCTAAACCTGAACGTGGTAACAAAACGGCGGCGAGTGAATTATCGCCAATGTGAATCGCTAATCCCGTTGGAATTAAAACCGTTTCGCTTGGTTTTAAAATAATCACGTCGTCTAAACACGCGCGTAAATCTAAACCCGCCGAACCTGTGGTCGCATATTCTGGTAATGGAATCGTGTCGCCTAAACGTGAATCTAAAATTTTGAGTTGAATTTTGTGCATTTTGAAATTTAAAAGTTGAGTTTGTTAGTCCGCTATAATACCGCAAAATTTAACAAATCCCTTTCATCAGAACTTTTATGACTATTTTCAACGCGACAACCGAAAATATTGAACGTGCCACGCAATGTTTAAAAAACGGCGGTTTAGTCGCTTTTCCCACTGAAACTGTTTACGGATTAGGGGCAGATGCCAGCAATCCAGACGCAGTGAAACATATTTTTACCGCGAAAAATCGTCCTGAAAACCATCCGTTAATTGTGCATCTTGCTAGTTTTGAACAGTTTGATTTGTGGGCGCAAGATATTCCTGAATCTGCGTTTAAATTAGCCGAATATTTTTTCCCCTCGCCACTCGCGTTGATTTTAAAAAAACGTCCAGAAGTCAGTGAAGTCGTGACGGGTGGACAAAAAACGATTGCGTTGCGTGTGCCAAATCATCCTGTTGCATTGGAATTGTTACGCACGTTTGGAGGTGGAATTGCAGCTCCGTCAGCGAATCGCTTTTGTCGAATTAGTCCGACACAAGCGCAACACGTCGCCGATGAATTAGGCGAAAGTGTCGATATGATTTTAGACGGTGGCGCATGTCAAATCGGTGTGGAATCGACGATTCTTGATTTGAGCGGTGACAACCCGACCTTGTTACGTTTTGGGCAAATCACCCGCAGTGAATTGGAATCCGTTTTAAAAACAGAGGTTTTTGTTCCTGATTCGTTGTCGAAAATTACCGTCAAAACGGCTGGCATGATGGCGATTCATTACGCGCCAACTACGCCAGCAGTGTGTTGTGGCAATGATTTGTTGCCTGTTTTTCTCTTAGCTTGGGAAGATAAAAAAATCGGCGTGCTGACGTGTGGATCAAACATTCCGTTTACACCGAATCGCACAGTGATTTCATTGCCTGTTGATTCGGTAATTTACGCGCAAAATTTATATGCAAAATTGCGTGAATTGGATGCGCTAAAACTGGATTTAATTTTGGTCGAACAACCACCGAAAAACGAAATGTGGGACGCTATTAACGATAGGCTTTCAAAAGCTACAAGCTCCGTTTATGATTGATATTTGGCAATTTGAAATCGAGCCAAAACAAAAGTCTGAACCTTTTTTACGCCAAGCTTTGGCGCATTATATTTCAGCAAATGATTTGATTATTGAACGAGGCGAATTTGGTAAACCGACTTTGCGTGATTTCCCTGAATGGCATTTTAATATTTCACATTCTGGCACAAAAATGGTGTTGGCGATTAGTCACGAAATACCCGTTGGTATTGACATTGAACAGATTAAATCACGCAAATCATTAGAAAATTTGGTTAAAAAATGTTTCGCGCCATCTGAACAAACTTATTGGTTCGCATTACCAGAAAATGAAAAACTGACAGTTTTTTACGACTTTTGGACACGTAAAGAATCTGTAGTGAAAGGCATTGGACGTGGTATTGCGTTGGGTTTGAATCTTTGTGAAATCGATGTTGAACAGCAGAATCGTTTTTTAAATCTGCCGAATAATGAAATTTGGCACACTCAAAAAATCCAGTTTTCAGGGGATTATTGCGTGACGATTGCCACGCAGCGAGCTGATGTAATTGTAAATTCTAGGAGTTTCATCGGTAAAACGTTGATTTATAACCGATGTTGCGCAGGCTTTAGGGCGTTGGTGCATAAATAACACCCAAAACGAATGATCCCTTACCCAATTAAATTTCCCCGCCGCAAGCATAAGTATCTACTCAAATATTGCATCTTATTGATATTTCTATCGTTTTACCGAATGGTGCTATTGAAAAACATTAGTGAAATCAATCGGTTGAAAACTTGTGTAGAAAGTGGTGGGTGCTGATTCCATTTAATGTAGTTTGATGTGGTAAAAGAGGGGGAAAAAAGGATTTTTCCCATGAAAACATCAATTACAAAACGTACTGACAACGAACTCACAATCGAAATCAAAATAACCCTCACAGGATCAATGCTTGAGGGAATCTCTAAAAATAGAGCAGAACATTTCGTCAAAATTTCCATGTTAAAATTTGGAGCTGAAATTTTATGAAATAGCTGGTTTTGTTGTTATTTTGATCCTT
>CAINDC010000235.1 GCA_903847275.1 uncultured Pseudomonadota bacterium | reverse complement strand
TCAGATTCGTGCCGTAAAGTATTACAAATCAAAAATATCAAAATCAAGCAAACCAAGGGTTAATAAGGCTTCGGCGAATAAATGGCAGGTAAAACGTAAAAGCAAAACCGTGGGAGTTCACGCTTAAGTCAACAGTATTGAACTCAGGGAACCGAGGGAACCTCCAGTAATGACGAGGCTTCTACAGGTTCCCCCGAAGAAAATAGCGAGGGAACTCAGGGAACTTTTAATCTTAATGCGGTGGTGAATCCATTACACGATGCCGACAAAAAACAAATCGAAAAATTGTCATTTGCTCAACTCAATCTACCATGCTTTATTGTGCGCGATGATTGGTTTGAATTGGAAGGTGTTAAACGAAAGCCTGGCGTTTGGTATTTTTACGAAACCGAAGGCACAGAAAGAAAACCGCCTGTGAAAGTCGCTATCCGAATTTGCTCACCGCTGTATGTGGAGAAAATAACCAACACCGAAGATGGCAAATTCTTCGGGCGATTATTGCGTTTTCGAGATTCATTAGGACGGTGGCACACATGGGCAATGCCAATGGAATTATTGCGTGGTTCGTGCGAAGAAATACGCGGTGAATTACTTGCCGCTGGTGTCGAAATTGAACAACGCAACCGCAATCGATTGGCGGATTACCTGCAATGGAAAATCCCCAAAGAAATAATTATTGCCGCCACACGCACTGGTTGGACAAAAAAAGGCGATGCGTTTGTGTTTTATGATTGCGTAGTGGGTAATAAAAACGTCCATTTTCAAAGCGAATCAATGAGTTCTGATGGCGCGGCTAAAGTTGGTGGTGATTATGTGCAGTGGCAGGCAATGGCGAAATTGTGTGAAGGCAATCCCGTTTTAATGCTGTCGATATGCGTATCTTTTTCAGGTGCATTACTTTTTAAAGTAATCCGCGATTCAGGCGGCGTGCATTGGGTGGGTGATTCTTCCATTGGTAAAACCACCGCGCTTTGTGTTGCGGCATCTATTTGGGGCGGTGAAGATTTCAAACGCACTTGGCGAGCCACATCGAACGGATTAGAAGGCGTTGCAGCATTACTTTCTGACACTTGTTTATGCCTTGATGAAATCAGCGAAGCCGACCCGCGAGAAATTGGCGCGATTGTTTATAGTTTAGGTAACGGGATGGGTAAAACTCGCGCAAACCGAATAGGCAGCGCAAGGCAAACGCATCGTTGGCGATTGGCGTTACTTTCAACAGGTGAACGCTCAATTACAGCGGCAATGCAAGAAGGCGGCAAACAAATTAAAGCAGGTCAATTAGTGCGTTTGCTCAACATTCCAGCAAAACGTAAATTCGGCGTACTTGATGAGCTGCATCATTTTCCTGACGGACGCACGATGGCAGACTTTTTCAAAACAGAATGCGCCCAACATTATGGTCACGCTGGAATTAAATTTGTCGAATACCTAATTAGTCAAAATGTGACAGACTTTGGAAAAACACTTGCCGAATTTGAAACACAATTTGTACATAAAGATTCGCAAGCTGCGCGTGCGGCAACCCGTTTTTCAGTTTATGCAATGGCAGGTGAATTGGCGATTGAGGCGGGAATTTTGCCATGGCAACAAGGCTCCGCATTAAATGCCTGCAAAGCGATGTTTGCTGAATGGGTTGAAATGCACGGTACTGGTGAAACAGAACACAAACAGATTTTGCAAAATGTTCACGATTACATTTTGAAGTTTGGTGACAGCAAATTTAGCCCTAAAAATAATGTTCATATAACGCCACGTTTGGATAGGTCAGGATGGTTTGATGAAACGTCAGATAGCTTGATTTATATGTTCACTGGCGCGGCATTGCGTGAGGCAGGTGGTAATTATGATTTTAAGCGCGTGCTTGATGCGTTGGATAGTGCGGGTTGGATTGCGGAGCGTGATTTTCCTAAACGCAGCAAGAAAACGCATATTTCTGGGGGTGGCAAACCTAATTTGTATTGGATTTTCCCCATTGAGGATTAGTCGATAAGTTCCCTTGGTTCCCCCACTTAAAAAACGGAGGGAACCTCTGCAAGCCTTTAATTATGCGGAGGTTCCCTGAGTTCCCCCAGTTCCCCCACAAAAAACGAGTTTCAAAATGCTTGATGATTTAATTTTCAAACTTATCCCACCTGAATGCCAAGAAGAATTTGAAGAACGCGCTGCGATTATGGAATTCGATGGTGGTTTATCGCGTGAAGATGCTGAACGACTGGCGCGTGAAAGTATAATGGCAAGTAGTAAATAGTGAATGAGCCATGCACTTCCGTTTGACAGTTAAAATAAGCGTAGTACATCAAATTGTAAATAAGCGGGATTTAATTTGTGTCTGAATCAACCGTAAATTCATGGAGTGATTCATTTTTATAATCCCGAACTTTAACAGTTTGGTGTAGTAGTTATTACCTAATTTGCTATTCAGCTATGATTGACTACACAACATTATTGATCACACTAAAACCTTCGCTCAAAATAATACTTCCTTCGCTTATCGCGTTATTGTCGATTAGCTATGCTTTTAAAGGCAGCTCAAAAAAATCGGTTTCTGCCAAACAAGCCACTGTAATTTCAACATGGTCTCTCGATTTATTGTTGTCACTTGAATGGAAACGATACGAAGAAATTTGCAAAGAGCTTTTGCAACTCAAATATAAAAATCGTTCCAGCGTTTCGTTAACACCAATGGGGGCAGATGGCGGCATTGATTTAAAAGTCACCAATTCCAAAAATAAAATCATTGCTATCGGACAATGCAAAGCGTGGAACAATCCTATTGGTGTTTCACTGATTCGTGAATTGTACGGTGTGATGGCAAGTGAGAATGTTGAAAGCGGTTATTTTTTCACGACCTCATCATTTAGTCTCGATGCTATCCAATTTGCCAAAGGTAAAAAAATTAAGTTGATTGATGGCAAACAGCAAATCAAAATGGTGTTGTCTTTACCGCTGGTGCAACAAAATCGTTTGATTAAAATAGCTATCGAAGGTAATTATCAAACGCCGACTTGCCCAAGCTGTGACAAGAAAATGATTAAACGCAATGGCGAACGGGGCGAATTTTGGGGTTGTGTAAATTACCCACGCTGTAAAACGACGATTAACGCCAGAAAACACTCATAACGCGCAATTGAAAACAGAAATAGAGACAATGAGCGAATATCAATACCCTAATTTTCCTAATGATTTGGTAATTTTTCATGGCAAAGACAAAAACTAACCAGCTACATCGCGTTGATATTCGTGGTATGGATATAGATGAAAATTCTAAAGCAGTGCAAATATCAATCGATAATTATTCATGTTGCGTCAACCTTAAAACAACTCCGTGCAATTATGGCAATGTTCGTTATTGGTTTGAATGTCCTTATTGTTGTGGTCGGGTTGCGGTGCTTTATCTTGGAGGTAGCGGTTTAGCGTGCCAAAAATGTTACGGGCTTGCTTACCCAATAGAAAATAAATCTAAATCCGATAGAGCAGTTGAAAGCGGCTTTAAAGAAGAAAACGTTTAAAGTGGAAAGACGGCTATATTGGTGACATCGGAACAGGCAAGCCAAAAGGTATGCACTGGTCAACGTATCAAAAGTTGATGGTGCGACACAGCAAATATGCGAAGTTATTTTGGGGTTCCTATGCGTAAGGTGATGGTTAACTATTTTTTAAATCATCAAGATGGTCAGACCACCATTGCATTAAATCCCTGCGTTCATCGAGATATTCGGAATGGTCGTAAGCCCCCTGAGTTTTACTTTTTACGGTATGAGCTAATTGGGTTTCTATGACTTCCTCTCTGAATTTTCCTTTTCCGATTTCTCTTATTCTCGTTGATGCAATGCCTCGAAAACCGTGAGCAGTCATTTCTTCTTTGCTATATCCCATTCGTCGCAATGCGCTTAATAATGCTTCCATTGCCATGTGTCGTTCGTATTGACTACCTGAAGCAGTCCTTAATCCTGTAAAAACATAACGACCATTTCCCGTTAATTGGTGTATATCTTTCAAAATAGTGATTGCCTGTTGAGATAGTGGAACAAGATGAACACGATCAGGGTTATTTTTTAAAGCGGCACTCTGTTTTTTAACGTGCGATGGAACAGTCCATAATGCTTTATTAAAATCAATATCAGACCATTCTAGTTTTGCCAATTCTCCTGGTCTAACAAATGTAAGTGGTAATAATTGCAAAGCTGCACGAACAATCGCAAAGCCTTTATATTCTTCAATAGTTTTTAACAACAGAGAAATCTCGCTTGTTTCTTTTAATCTGGCAAAATTCTTTTGTGGTGGAGCAGGTTTTAAAACTGATCGGATTGCCGTTGCTGGATTATTGTCACACCTTCCCGTGCCAATACCATAAGCAAAAACACCATCACAAGCCTGATTTGTTCTACGAGCAGATTCGATTGCTCCTCGTGATTCGATTCGCCTGATAGTTTCTAACAAGACAACTGCCGTAATGCTGTTAATCGGCATAGATCCCACATAAGGAAATACATCATTGATTAGCCTTGTTAGTGTTCGCTGTGCATGACCTTCCGTCCACTTGTCTTTTGTATGCACCCACCATTCCCTTGCTATCGATTCAAAACTATTCACACCACTCTGGCTTACACGTTCAGCTTTGCGTTGTTGGCTTGGATCGATGGCATTAGCTACTTGTTCCCTGAGTTTTGTGCGTTTATTCCTAGCATCGACTAGCGATATTTCTGGATATGAGCCAATAGATAAAGTTTTCTGTTTGCCTTCAAATCGATAATCAAAACGCCACCATGACGAACGTTCTGGTTCAGCAACAAAATATAATCCACCACCATCTGGTATTTTAGTTGTTCTGCCTTCTTTTTTCGCCGTTGTCACCATACTTTTAATAGTCAGTGGCGATAATTTATTTAATGTTTTTGCCATGTGTAGATCCTTGCTGGTAGATGCAATGCTGGTAAGAATTCTACCAGCATATTTACCATCATTTGATGGTAGATTTTATTGTATCTTGCTGCATTACTCTGGACAATAAAAAACCCGCTAAGTTAGAAAACTTGCGGGTTATTGGACTATCTTGGATTTCTTAAAACTTATATTTGGGGCGGGGTCAACAGAATAAAGCTCTACAACCGTCTAAAAATAAGGATTCATTGAAAGTTATTTTTAAATACACCCCCAAAAATACCCCCTGTAGAGTGAGGCTGCCCCCGATTCAATTCCCAAACGAAAATTTTAGATAACAAAACCGCCTTTAAATCGGCGGCTCTCTTGCACTACTTAGCACTATAAAAAAGCTACTGATTTCGAGTGCCAAATACTCGTTTGTAAAATTACGCCATGTCTTCAAAATTTAGCCATAGCCGCCTTAATTTCATCCATACTGGCGTAACCATTCCTATCAACGTCAATCACGTCAAAATGCGCTGCTACACGCGGCATTCCATTTTCAGCTTCTTCTAACGTGATTTGATTATCGCCGTTCTTATCTGCATTCTTGAAGCGTTCCTCCATCAACTTAATCATAAAGTCACTCTGAGCATAAACCGTTGTCGCGCCAATTACACACACTGCACACAAAACTAATTGCTTCACAACTTCACCTCCTCCAAATCAGGCAACCCCTTAACAATCTCAACCCGTTTCACCAAATCAAAAAATAACATGGAATAATTCAAACACTCCCACCCATGCCTTCAATAAATGTATCAATAAACGCCTGAATCTTATCTTTGATGCGCTCGACAATGGTTTTACTTTCGAGAATTTTAGGTTTGAAATTCAACGCGCTTTTAATCTCTTGGTTCTTCGGTAAATCATTGGCGAATGTGTAATTATTCAACAGCTTTTGCAATTGCTCAGGCACTATATTTTCATCTGTACATAATTGCTCAAAGGCTTTTTGTTGGTGTTCTGTCCAAAATTCAGCAAACCTTTCCATTACATCATCGCTGGAATTAGACGCGGTTAAATTCTCGGCAATAAACGCTTCAATCAACACTCGCTTACTGCGTAATTGCGCGTTCCCCGCCATGCTATCAATGATTTCTTTTTGTCGTTTGTCACGCTCTTCTGGGTTTAACGTGTTCAGGTTCAGCAACAAATTCAAAATATAGGCGACGTTAATCTCATCACGGTGAATCAAGGTTAATTCAAAATCCACATCATCTAAAATCGAAGCTTTATCACCGCCGCCGCGCTCACGTTTAACCTTGTCATGTAAATCAAGATACTTACTTTTGAAATCTTCAAACTCTTGTTCGGGCAATGCCAAATCATCTGCCGAAAAATCTGAAAACGTCGTCAGTGTATTTTTAATGCGGAGCAATTCACGAAAGCGGGTCACAAATTCCAACTGCTCTGTTTCGCTCGGCAATTGGTCAACGCTCTGCACGGTCGGTGCAGTCGTTAATAACTTTTCAGCGGCTTGATTAAAGTCGGCAACGTATTCATGATACGGTTTCACCAGCACCGTTTCTTTGGCATCTTTGTTGGAAAACAACGCAATTGCATCATCGGTAGCCTGTTTCAAATTACGAAAACAAATGATATTGCCTTGTGATTTTCGCTCGTTCAAAATACGATTGGTACGCGAAAACGCCTGTACTAAGCCGTGATAACGAAGGTTCTTATCAACGTACAAGGTGTTTAAATTCGGGCTATCGAATCCCGTTAAAAACATATTCACCACCAGCAAAATATCCACCTGTCCAGCGCGTACTTTTTTGGCAATATCTTGGTAGTAATTGTAAAAACTTTGGTTGTCGTTGGTGTTGTATTTCGTGCCAAATAGCGCGTTATAGTCGCCAATGAACTCGTCGAGTTTGTCGCGGCTCGATTGGTTGATTTTCGCGCCACTCGGCACTTCGGCGGATTCTTCAGGTAATAAGCCGTTAATCAACCCGTTCGCTTCTAAATCCGCCTCGTTCGCAGCATAACTAAAAATCGTGGCAATTCTTAATGGGCGGCTTGCGTTAGTTTGTTTGCATTTGAACAAATCGTAATAACGTATCAAGGTGGCGACATTGCTCACGCAAAACATCGCCGTGAAATTCGGGGCTTTGGTTTTCTGCCGATGATGTTCCAAAATGTAATCGGTAATCTTTTCTAATCGTTGCTCGCTTTCCAACAATTCTTTCGTGTCGATAGCTTCGACTTCAATATCTAATTCGTTCGCACTGTCTTTTTGCTGATACTTGCCAACGTATTCGACCGAAAAACGCAGCACATTTTCATCTCGAATCGCATCAACAATCACATACTTGTGCAAGCATTCGCCGAATAATGATTTGGTGGTTTGTTGGTTGCCTTCTGAACCCGTGGCATTGTCAGCAAATATCGGCGTTCCCGTGAAACCAAACATTTGTGCTTGTTTGAAAAATCGTTTGATATTTTTATGCGTTTCGCCAAATTGGCTGCGGTGACATTCATCGAAAATAAACACCACTTTTTTGTCTTGCAACGGCGCAACTTGCTCGGCATAACGCCCGTTGTTAATGGCATTATTGAGTTTTTGAATCGTGGTGACAATCAACTTGCAACTATCATCAGCAAGTTGAGCCACTAATTTACTGGTGTCGGTCGTGTTATCAACGCATTTTGGAGAGAAGGCATTAAATTCTTGTGAGGTTTGATAATCCAAATCCTTACGGTCAACGACGAACAACACTTTATGGACTTTTGGCAGATGGGTAATGATTTGGCTGGCTTTGAATGAAGTGAGCGTTTTCCCAGAACCAGTCGTGTGCCAGATATAAGCGTTGTGGGTGCTGGTTTTGACTTGATTCACAATGCTTTCCACCGCGTAAAATTGATACGGACGCAACACCATCAACGCCTTCGCTGTTTCGTTCAATACCGTGTAATGGGTAATCATTTTGGCAATGTGGCATTGTTTGAAAAATTCCGCCGTGAACTCATGCAAATCTGATAAACGATTATTTTCGGTGTCTGTCCAAACAAAGGTTTGTTCAAACGATTGTTTGCTGTTGTTGGCGAAAAATTTAGTATTTACGCCGTTGCTGATGACAAACAATTGGACGTATTGAAACAGCCCCGCGCCAGCATCGTAGGAATCACGCTGATAACGGTTGATTTGATGAAACGCGACTTTTAACTCACAGCCGCGTTTTTTGAGTTCAATTTGTACCAGCGGCAACCCATTGATTAGCAACGTCACGTCATAACGGTTTTTACGTTTGCCTTCCATTGTGATTTGATGCGTGACTTGAAATTCATTCATGCACCAATCGTCACAATTTAAAAAACTCAGCCACACGGTTTCGTTGCCGTCGTCACGTTTTAAAACAAACTTATCACGCAACAATTTCGCCCGCTCAAACACCGTTCCCGTGTTCAAGTGATTCAAAACTCGCTCGAATTCCGAAGCCGTCAAGCTGATATTTTTGTTGTGGATTTCTAATTGGCGTTTGAAATTGCTACGCATATCGCTGTCATTTTCAATACGAACTTGCTCGTATTCCATGCCGACCAGTTGAGCAATTAAAGCGTTTTCTAATTCGTATTCGGATTGGGTTGTCATACCAGTTCTAAATCCGTTTTAGAAAAATCATTGCCTTTAAACAATAACGGTTTGCCTAAGTGTTTAGCGAGTGCGTAACTACAACAATCACCAAAATTCAGTTTTGCGGGATGCCGACCTTTACCAAATTCACGCCAAGCGATTCGCGCTAATTTAGCCTGTGTATTATCAAAAGCGACAATTGTCGGTGTAATGATATTCAAAAGTTCGTCATATTGCATCGCTCCAACTTCGCCTTTTTTGTATTCAATTACCATTGAGGATTCAACAAGACTTACAGCACTGATATAAATTTCGTCAGCATCTGTAAGGCATTGACCAAAGTATTCTGCTTCGGGTTCAGCTAATAAAATTGCTATCAAAACAGAAGAATCCACAACCATTATTCATCACCCCACAATCCCATCGGACTATTTTCATAACCTAAAATTTCATCGGGTGAACGTGGGTCTAATATAGGTAATTTGGCGCATCTTTGTATCAATTGCATTATTGCCTGTCTTTTTTGTTCTTTGGGATTCGATTTTAAAACGTTTATTTTTTGCTCAAATTCATTGGCATATTGCTGAACAAGCACAGGTGAGCAATTGTCAGGAATTTCAAATGTAAATGTCATAGTCGTCATGATTTTTCTCCGTTTAAATTACACAAACATCTGCTGCAACAACCCCGATTTATACTGCTTCATCGCGTCCAACTGGGTTTGATTGTTGTTTATTTTGTCATCAATCGCCGTGAGGAAATTCGCTATTTTGGTTTGTT
>CAINDC010000234.1 GCA_903847275.1 uncultured Pseudomonadota bacterium | reverse complement strand
AGTTGTTCAAGCGTTTCAATTTCCAAACGATTATGCAGAAAAATCCCGATATAAATCAATAAACCTGCCGCAACACTCAGCCACAACAAACTGTTAAATGCCCAATTCGGTAATTTACAAATTCCCCGTACCACACCGTGTTGTTGTTTTAACACATGGAAAACCGTCCAACCTGCGACTGTAACGTAAAAAACGTAATAGGAAATAAACAAACTACCTATGCCAAAAATGACCGCAATCGCCAAAGTAGCCAACGCCAAAGGTCGTTTATAAAACTGAAAATACTCAGTGTTTGTCGTTAATAAAACCGTGCTTGCTAAAATATGCGGCGTGCCGAATAAAATTTGAAATAACAAAAAATGCGTCGGTTTTAATGGCAGATTGTCATATAAATAATGTCCAAAAATACCAACATCTAAGCCATACAACAGCAAACAAAACGGCATAATTAAGTATAAACCAAGCAATAATCGAAACGAAACAGCCATAATAAAATCCTAAATCACACAAAAAAAGCGTAAAAATTACGCTTTTTTGTTTTTAAAAAATTGACAAATTAACTTTGATAATCTGATATTTGATCAAAATTCAAATACTGATACGTTTCATCAGCGGTTTCGTTAATCTGCGTTGCGTAAGCCATATATTCTTCAACAGTTGGGATTTTGCCCAAAATCGAACACACTGCTGCCAATTCTGCTGAAGATAAAAAAACATTCGTGTTGTCGCCCAAACGATTTGGGAAATTGCGCGTTGAAGTTGAAACAACGGTTGCGCCTTCTTTGACTCGCGCCTGATTGCCCATGCAAAGCGAACAACCTGGCATTTCTAAACGTGCGCCTGCTTTTTCAAACGTGTCATAAACGCCTTCTTTTGTCAGTTGCGACACGTCCATTTTTGTCGGTGGTGCAATCCACAATTTACTTGGTAAATTGGTGGTTTGTTGTTTTAACAATTTTTCAGCCGCTCTGAAATGCCCGATATTGGTCATGCACGAACCTAAAAATACTTCGTCAATGTGTGTGCCAGCGACATCCGATAATTTTTTAATATCATCTGGGTCATTCGGACACGCAAGCAATGGTTCAGTGATTTCGTTTAAATTGATTTCGATGACTTCAAAGTATTCCGCATCAGCATCTGGTTCGAGTAAAACAGGTATTTCGAGCCATTCTTGCATTTTTGAAATGCGGCGTTCAATCGTGCGTTTGTCGCCGTAACCTTCTTTAATCATCCAATTTAACAGCGTGATATTTGAATTGAGATATTCACGAATCGGAGCTTCATTTAAAAGTACCGTGCAACCCGCAGCGCTACGTTCTGCTGAGGCATCAGACAATTCAAACGCTTGTTCAACTTTCAAATCGGGTAAGCCTTCAATTTCCAAAATGCGACCTGAAAAAACGTTCTTTTTGCCTTTTTTATCAACGGTTAAAAGTCCTTTTTGAATTGCGGCGTAAGGAATTGCATTCACCAAATCTCGTAAGGTAATTCCCGCTTGCATTTCACCCGTGAAACGCACTAAAACCGATTCGGGCATATCAAGCGGCATCACGCCTGTTGCGGCGGCAAATGCGACTAAACCAGAACCTGCAGGGAATGAAATTCCGATTGGAAAGCGTGTGTGCGAATCGCCGCCTGTTCCAACGGTATCGGGCAACAACATTCGGTTTAACCACGAATGAATAATGCCGTCGCCCGCGCGTAACGACACACCACCACGATTCATAATGAAATTGGGCAACGTATTCTGCATCATAATATCAATCGGTTTTGGATACGCAGCGGTGTGACAAAACGATTGCATCACCAAATCTGCCGAAAAACCCAAACATGCTAAATCTTTCAATTCGTCGCGCGTCATCGGGCCAGTCGTGTCTTGCGAACCAACCGTGGTCATGTGCGGTTCGCAATAAGTATTTGGGCGCACACCTGCGACACCACACGCTTTGCCAACCATTTTTTGTGCGAGTGTAAAACCTTTGCCGCTGTCTTTTTCGTCAATCGGACGTTTGAAAACGGTTGACGGTTCTAGTCCTAACGCGATTCGCGCACGGTCGGTTAAACCGCGTCCGATAATTAACGGAATGCGTCCGCCAGCGCGAACTTCGTCCAATAAAACATCGGTTTTGAGTTCAAATTTACATAAGATTTCGTCACTGTCGTGGCGTTTGACTTCGCCTTGATACGGGAAAATATCAATCACGTCGCCCATATTTAATTGGCTCACGTCGCATTCAAACGGCAATGCGCCCGAATCTTCCATTGTATTGAAAAAGATGGGCGCGATTTTGCCACCAATACACACGCCGCCTTCGCGTTTGTTGGGAATGAATGGAATGTCATCGCCCATAAACCATAAAACAGAATTGGTTGCGGATTTGCGTGACGAACCCGTACCAACCACATCGCCAACGTAAGCAACGGGGAAACCTTTTAATTTTAATTCGGCAATTTGCACTTCGGCGTTGGTAATGCCGTCGCGGGGAATTTTCAACATTGCTTTTGCGTGCAACGGAATATCGGGACGCGACCACGCATCGGGTGCAGGCGATAAATCGTCGGTATTGGTTTCGCCAGTGACTTTGAAAACGGTGACGGTTAATTTTTCAGGTGTGGCATTTTTTGCGGTGAACCATTCCGCATTTGCCCACGATTGCAAAACTTGCGCGGCAAATTTATTACCTGCTTTCGCTTTGCTTTCAACGTCGTGAAACGCATCGAAAATTAACAATGTGTGTGACAAACCTTTTCCCGCAAGTTCACAAATCTTTTCATTTTTGCTGTCGAGTAAATCAATCAATGGCGCGATGTTATAACCACCAAGCATTGTGCCGAGTAATTCGGTGGCACGTTCAGCAGTTAAAATTAGCGACGTAGTTTCGCCTTTTGCAACAGCCGCTAAAAAGCCTGCTTTCACATAAGCGGCTTCATCAACACCAGCAGGAATACGATTTGCGAGTAAATCCAAAATAAAATCGGTTTCATCGGTAGGCGGATTTTTGAATAATTCAATCAAAGCGGCGGTTTGTTCTGCGTTTAATGGTTTTGGTACAACGCCTTCGGCGGCGCGTTCTGCAATATGTTGACGATGATTTTCTAACATAAATAATCCTTTGACGATTGAAAACAAAATATGAAGTAAGTTTATTTCTAAAGTAAATCGCGTAGAATCCGATATACCAGTTCGGGCATAGTGTAACTAAAATACAGGCTCTTATTTTATTCGATTTTTCAGCTAAAAGTGCGAGGTTCATCATGAGTACCATTTCTTCCGTCAATAATAGCAACGCTTATAATCCGCAAGTTGCCAACAAAGTAGCCACGGCAAACAGTACAAATTTAGCTAATAATGCAGCAAATGAATCTGCATTTTCGTCTTATATTGGACAAGCATTTGCACAAATTGGTTTAGCAAATCCAACCAGTGTAGCAACGCCTGTTATTAGTAGTGCAAGTCAGGCTAATTCGTCAGAGAAATCTTTAGGGTCATTTGTTCAAGATTTATTTTCAATTTTAAGTCAAAAAGATTCTCAACAAAGTCCAACAGCAGTAGTAAGTCGGGAGCAATCAAATTTACAACAACTCTTTTCAAAAGATAATGAAGGCTCTGAAAGCTCTAGTGACAGTGAATCGAATGGGGTTAACGAAGCCGCAATTGCAGCATATACCAGCGGAAATACTACAACAGTTGGTAATTTATCAACTAATTTACAATCATTGGTTAAAGAATTGAACGACGAAAGTCGGAATACAGCAAATTACAGTTCAAGCACAATTCAAACGTTAAAAGATGGCTTTCAAAGTGTTTTAAATGCTCAAGGGGCAGGATCAAATAGCAATGCAACCTTGGCAAATTTTTTGCAAACTTTAGCGCAAAATCTTCAAGGTCAAAGTCCACTTGGTATTATCGTCAACACACAAGCGTAATTCTTAGAGAAAACTCAAAAAAAATAGCGCGGTTAAAAAAACCGCGCTAATTTCACAAGTAACGATACTGATTTGTTACTCGATAATTTTATATTCGTTTGCTGACGCATTTACGCGATCACGAAGTTCCTTACCAGGTTTGAAATGTGGGACGTGTTTTTTTTCCAATGCAACAGATTCACCTGTTTTTGGATTACGTCCCATACGCGGCGGACGCAAACGTAATGAAAAACTACCAAAGCCTCGAATTTCAATACGCTCTCCCATAGATAACGCTTGATTCATTTGCTCTATGATACATTTTACCGTGAGTTCAACGTCTTTCATGGCAAAATTAGATTGTTGTTTTACCAACACATCAATTAGTTCAGATTTTGTCACTTTCGCTCCTGTTAAAACAAAAAAGGAGGTACGATAAGCCGTACCTCCTCATCAAATCTTGCGATTTTATTTTTCCATTTGTTGCTTGAAAATATCACCTAAAGTAGGTGATGCAACGCTTTGTTGTGCTGAAGCAGAATAATCTTTAGCAGAAACAGATTGCTCTTTTTCTACGCGAGCATTTTCTTCTTTCGGTTTCATCGACAAGCTAATAGTTTTCGCTTTTTTATCGATACCAATGAATTTCGCTTCAATACTATCGCCTTCTTTCAACAATGTGCGAGCATCTTCAACACGATCACGTTGAATTTCAGAAGCTCTCAAATAGCCTTCAATGCCATCTTCTAAAACAATCGTGGCACCTTTCGCATCAACTTCTTTAACCGTACCTTTCACTGCGCTGCCTTTTTCATGGGTAGCAAGGAAGTTTTGGAATGGATCTTGTGCTAATTGTTTGATACCTAAAGAAATACGTTCGCGTTCTGAATCAACCGCTAAAATAATTGTTTCAAGTTCATCGCCTTTTTTGAAATCACGAACGGCAGCTTCGCCTTCGCCTTCCCAAGAAATATCTGACATGTGAACCAAACCATCAATACCGCCGTCTAAGCCAATGAAAATACCGAAATCAGTGATTGATTTGATTTTTCCAGTGATTTTGTCACCTTTGTTGTGCGTTGCTGCAAACTCATCCCAAGGGTTGGTTTTACACTGTTTCATGCCTAATGAAATGCGACGACGATCTTCGTCGATTTCTAATACCATGATTTCAACGTCATCACCCAACTGTACTAAACGTGATGGATTGACGTTTTTGTTTGTCCAATCCATTTCAGAAACGTGAACTAAACCTTCAACGCCTTCTTCGATTTCAACAAAACAGCCGTAATCCGTTAAGTTGTTTACTTTACCAGAAACGCGTGTGCCAGCTGGATAGCGAGTTGCAATGTTCAACCAAGGATCTTCGCCCATTTGTTTCATACCCAAAGACACACGATTTTTGTCTTTGTCGTATTTCAACACTTTCACGTTGATTTCTTGACCGATTTCAACACATTCTGACGGATGACGCACACGTCTCCACGCCATGTCGGTGATATGTAACAAACCGTCGATGCCGCCTAAATCAATGAATGCGCCATAATCCGTTAAGTTTTTAACTACGCCGATGACCGTCGCGCCTTCTTCAAGCGTTTTCAATAATTCTTCGCGTTCTGCACTGTATTCTTTTTCAACGACTGCACGACGTGATAACACCACGTTGTTGCGTTTTTGGTCAATTTTGATGACTTTGAATTCTAAATCGCGACCTTCTAAGAAAGTAGTGTCACGAACTGGACGAACGTCAACGAGTGAACCTGGTAAGAATGCACGTAATGCGCCTACTTCGACAGTGAAACCACCACGTACTTTACCGTTAATACGACCGATAATTGTGGCATCATTTTCAAACGCAGTTTCTAATTCAAACCATGCTTTATTTTTCTTTGCTTTATCGCGGGAAAGAATGGTTGAACCTAAACCGTCTTCAAATAAATCTAACGCAACTTCGATTTCGTCACCAATTGAAATTTCTAATTCGCCGTTAGCGTTTAAAAATTGCCATTTCGGAATTACACCTTCTGATTTTGAATGAGTGCTGACGATAACCATATCGTTTTCAATATCGATAACTGTACCAACTAACATGGCACCAGGACTCATTTTGGTCTTGGTTAAACTCTCTTCAAGTAATGCTGCAAAGCTCTCGCTCATTTTTCTTTCCCAGACTGGTGTGAAACCAATCTTTTCTGTTATTTAAAAGTTAATAAAAAACCGCACAATTGCGGCGACGGGTATTGTGTCCTAACGGACTAAACTTAACACTTCATCAACCACTGCTTGAACGCTTATGGTTGAAGAATCAATATAAATTGCGTCAGCGGCTGGAACTAGTGGTGAAATTTGACGCTCACTATCACGCTGATCACGTTCTTGTATATCGGCTGTTATCTCTGAAAGGTTAGCATCAATTCCTTTTTCTTTCAACTGTTTATAGCGTCTTTCGGCTCTTTCTGATGCGCTTGCAGTAAGAAAAACTTTGTATTTTGCTTCGGAAAAAACCACCGTCCCCATATCTCGTCCATCAGCAACTAAACCTGGAGCCTGTTTAAAATCGTGCTGTTTTTGTAATAATGCGGCACGAATTTCAGGAATCGAGGCAATTTTCGAAGCGTTATTTCCCGTACTTTCTAAACCTAATAGATCTGTAATATCTTGACCATTAAGCAAGACTGCGCGATCTTCACTACATTCAAAAACCAAATCCATTCCTAAAGCCACATCGACGATTTCAGCAATACTTTCATGCAAAACATCTTTTTCAGTAAGCTCAAGTGCCAATGCTCGATAAATCGCGCCACTGTCTAAGTAATGCCAGCCTAATTTTTGTGCGATTAAGCGACTGACTGTTCCTTTTCCCGCGCCACTCGGACCATCTATTGTCAAAACAGGAATATCCATTAACTTTCCTCACTCGTGAGTTGTAATCCTAAATCAGTCGCTAATTTTTTAAACGTGGGAAACGACGTGTTTACGTTCGCGCAATCTAAAATTGTAATCGGTGCCGTGGCGCGTAAACCCGCAATCGCAAACGCCATTGCAATGCGATGATCACCGTGTGATTCAACAGTTCCACCACGGATTGCGCCACCTTGAATAATCATGCCGTCTGGCGTGGGTTCTGCGTTCACGCCCAAAATTTGCAAACCGTCCGCCATAACTTGAATGCGGTCGGATTCTTTTATGCGCAATTCTTCCGCGCCCGTCAAACGAGTTTCACCTTCTGCACACACTGCGGCAATAAATAAAACGGGGAATTCATCAATCGCTAATGGAACAAGATGCTCTGGGATTTCAATGCCTTTTAATTTTGCAGACGTGACGTGCAAATCGGCAACAGGTTCACCACCAACAATACGTTCATTTAAAACTTTGATATTCGCGCCCATTAAACGCAAAATATCAATCACGCCCGTTCGTGTTGGATTGATGCCAACGTGTTTCAATAAAACATCTGAATTTTCCGCAATCGATGCGCCAACTAGAAAGAATGCCGCTGAAGAAATATCACTTGGTACATCAATTGTCATTGCGGTTAATTTACCGTTTGCGGTGATTCTTGCTTGATTTTTATCGACGTAAACAGGGTAGCCAAAACCATTTAACATTCGCTCAGTGTGGTCACGAGTGGGCGCGGGTTCAGTTACTTTCGTTTCACCTTGCGCGTACATTCCCGCCAATAACAAACACGATTTTACCTGTGCGCTCGCCATCGGCATTTCGTAATCAATGCCTATTAATTGCCCTACTCTGCCTGTAATTTTTAATGGTGCAGTGCCTTTTTCGGTGGTTTTAATATCCGCGCCCATTTGTGCTAACGGTTCTGTGACACGTTTCATCGGACGTTTCGATAACGATTCATCGCCTGTTAACACTGAATCAAACGCTTGACCAGCCAATAATCCACTTAACAAACGCATCGATGTCCCTGAATTTCCTAAATACAACGGAGCTTGCGGAGCTTTTAAACCGTGTTTTCCTACGCCGTGAATTGTCACGCAACCGTCGCCATTTTGTTCAATCTGAACGCCCATATCACGAAATGCCTGCAAAGTTGCCAACGCATCTTCAGCTTCTAAAAATCCAGTGACGTGTGTCACACCTTCCGCTAATGAACCCAGCATAATTGATCGGTGCGACATAGATTTATCACCTGCAACTCGTGCTTCGCCGCGTAATGAACCGCCGTTTTGAATTTTGAATGTTATTTTTTTAGTCATATTTATTTTTGGTAATGGGGTGGAATTGTATGAACAGGCTATTTTTCTACATCTCCGCATAGATATTTATAATATCTGTAATTAACTTATTTTTGCGAGTAGTAGCCCTATTTTTTTT
>CAINDC010000233.1 GCA_903847275.1 uncultured Pseudomonadota bacterium | reverse complement strand
TTGCCGTTGTGACAGGTGTTTGTACTTGTTCAGGCATTGCCGTTGTGACAGGTGTTTGTACTTGTTCAGGCATTGCCGTTGTGACAGGTGTTTGTACTTGTTCAGGCATTGCCGTTGTTACAGGTGTTTGTACTTGTTCAGGCATTGCCGTTGTTACAGGTGCTTGTACTTGTTCAGGCATTGCCGTTGTGACAGGTGTTTGTACTTGTTCAGGCATTGCCGTTGTGACAGGTGTTTGAGCTAATTGCACAGGCGTAACTTGTTGAGCCAAAATACTAGCAGCTGTATTCACTTGTGTATTAGTTACTGCTTGTTTCACAGCTAATTGTATACTTTCTTGCGTTAACGCCGTTGCTGAATTCGCCGTAGATAATTGCACTGATTGTCCAGCAGGCAAAGTGTCACCTAATTTGGTACCTGATGTAATGAATTTAAGTGTATCTGTCACCGTAGATAAAATTGCCGAATCTTCGGCACTCATTATTGCTGCAGCTGCACTTTCTATCGTCATAGGATTTGCCGAAGACGCATTAGTCGTCGAAGACGTTTGTAATAACGTTGGCGCGGTTGCCATCTGAGTTGTGTCAGCGGCAAGAGTAGTTGCAGTTGTAGCAGCAAGCATTTCCGTTGTCGTCGGCGAGACTGTTATTGCGGTAAGCAACGCAGAAGTTTGTGTTGTCAATGTAGCAGTGACATCAGTTGCTGGAGCGGCTAATAAATCCATTTGCGTATTCAACGCAGTTGAAAAACCTTCAGAAACAATTGCACCCGCCACTGTTGGTGACGTAGTCGCAGCAGCCCCATCAACAACAGGGGTAAATGTATTTATAGGTGAGGCTGTTACGGTAATCATCTTATGACCTTTTAAATTTATTTATCGTAATGTTTAGGCTGCGTAGCCTGTCAATTTTTTACGCCCTAAACGTGAGGCGTGTTCGTCCATTTCGGATTGTTCACGTTTATCTTCGTGTTTCTGTTCGACTTTTAAAGCGGATTGCCTGACTTTTTGAATCGCTTGCGTGCTTTGGTGCATGGTTTCCCAATGCCTACGTTTTGCCTGTACATCTTGTTCGATACTTTTCAATATCCGTTCCTGACCTACAATCGCCACGTCGAGTTTGTCGATAAACGAGCGAAATTCAATCAATCGCGCTACTTTTACCCCTTCTCGTGCAAAAGCATTACATTTATCGACATAATCACTACGATAAACGGTCAAACCATCAACCTGACCTTGCATTTGGGTATGTTGTCGTTGTGTCAGTCCTAAATTTTCCAACGCTTTTTGTTCTTGATTGGCTTTAATATCAACAATCACCTGTAATCGCTTTGATCTTTTCATAAAAATCTCGCTTTAACGTAAATTCAATAACAATTCGAGTTCGTGCAAACTTTGTGCAATACCAACAGATTCTTCCATATCCTGCTGCAAAAACTCCAAAATAGCGGGATATTTTTCAATCGCTTTATCAATGCGCGGATCAGAACCAGGTTGATAGGCACCTACACTAATCAAATCTTTATTTTGTTGATAAAGTGAGTATAAACGTCGTAAATCTCGCGACAATTTCAAATGGTTAGCATCAGCAATATCGGGCATTACACGACTTACAGAGGCTTCAATATCAATTGCGGGAAAATGTCCAGATTCCGCCAAACTACGCGATAACACAATATGCCCATCTAAAACGCCTCGTGCTGCATCGGCGATTGGATCATTGTTATCGTCACCTTCCGCCAAAACTGTATAAAAAGCTGTAATCGAACCACCACCTTCATCAGCATTGCCTGCGCGTTCCACTAAATGCGGCAATTTCGCAAACACCGAAGGTGGATAACCTTTTGTTGCTGGCGGTTCATCAATCGCTAAAGCAATTTCACGATGCGCTTGTGCAAATCGTGTCAACGAATCCATTAACAATAAAACGTCTTTACCTTGATCACGAAAATACTCAGCAATACTCGTCGCTAACAATGCGCCGTGAACCCGCATTAAAGGTGGACAATCCGCTGGACTGGCAACAATTACGGCACGTTTTAAACCTTCTTCGCCGAGAATTTTCAAAACAAATTCATTCACCTCTCGACCACGTTCACCCACTAACGCCACAACAACAATATCGGCGTTAGTAAATTTAGTCATCATGCCAAGCAAAATACTTTTACCTACGCCAGTTCCTGCAAATAATCCCATTCGTTGACCGCGTCCAACCGCCAAAACCGAATTGATTGCCCGAACACCGACATCTAATGGTTCACGAATTGGTTTGCGTGACAACGGGTTGATTGGTGTACCCGTTAGCGATACTTGAGCTGTCGTTCTTAAAGGACCTTTGTCATCTAAGGCGTTACCTGCACCATCTATCACACGTCCCAATAAACCAAAACCAACTTTTGCTAAACTATTTTTTCCCATTGGAATAACGCGGCAATCGGGTTCGAGTCCATGAACTTCGGATGTTGGCATTAAAAAAACTTTTGATCCTGAAAAACCAACCACTTCCGCTTCAATCATCCGTCCATTTTTCGTTTCAATTTCACAGCGAGAACCAATTGCAGCACGGCATCCAATCGCTTCTAATGTTAAACCTACCATGCGTGATAATTTGCCTTCAACGGTCAACTCGTGTGGCACATCAACGCGTTCGGTGTAAGGTTTTAAACGTTCGAGCCAAACATCAGAACGGTTCGCTTTTGGAATCATTTGTCATCCTCTGGTACAAAATCTTCTCCAAACATCGTTTCTAATACCGCATTCAAACGATTTTCAACCGTGGCATCGACGTAAGAAATTTCAGTTTCGACTTTACAACCGCCGCGTGTAATTGACGCATCTTCAATAATTGTCCACGCTGACGGTGATTCGCCTAAACCTAAATTGAAACTCACCAAATCGGCATCTTCGGGATTTAAATATAATTTCACGTTTTGCGATGCAATCGGCAATGCCGCCACCGCTGCTTTCACGGCAGCAGTTACTTGCCCAGAATCTAATTCAATTTCACGATGCAAAATTTGTTTCGCAATTTTGACCGATAAATCAGCTAATGCGTGTTCAACACTTTCATCTAAATGCTTAAATGGTGTCGCAAACGCCTCAAGCAAACTCACCAATTGCGTTGTCCGCACTTCGATGAGATGCACATTTTCGTCATAACCTTTTTTAGAACCTTCTACAAAACCCGCTTGATAGCCTTCTTGTTTACCTAACGCAAAACCTTCGGATTGCGCTTGTTTTTGAATAGCTTCAATTTCTTCAACCGTCAATGTTGGTGCTGGCGGTTCTGGCTCAACAATAATTTCTGGTTCAATAATTTCTTGTGGGCGATCGTCCTCATCAAAGTACGGAGTCGCCCACAAACGTAACGACTCTAATTCAGTTGCCGAAAAACGAGGGCGATTAGACGAGTTCATCACCACCACCACCTAAGCTAATTTCGCCTGATTCACCCAAACGTTTCGCAATAGATAAAATATCTTTTTGCGATTGTTCTACGTCGCTTAATTTCGCAGGTGGTGATGCTTCCAAATCGTCACGCAACATTTCAGCCGCACGTTTCGACATATTGGCAAAGATTTTTTCTTTAAGCGCAGGATCTACACCACGCAACGCTAAGAGTAAGTTACCTGTTGCCACTTCGCGCAAGAGTGTTTGCATACCACGATCATCAATGTTGATAAGATCTTCAAAGGTAAACATTTTCTCTTGAATTTCTTGCGCCAATTCAGCACGTTGTTCAGTAATTTCATTCATTACCAATTCAGTCGCGCCCGTATCCATGAAGTTCAAGATACTCGCTACCGTATCAACACCACCTAAATTGGTAGATTTAGCATTGTCCGAACCTGTCAATTGTTTCTCCATAATCATGTCTAATTCGCGCAATGCTTGTGGTTGAATACCTTGCATCGTCGCAATACGCATCATTAAGTCCGCTCGCATTGCTTCAGTGAAGAACATCACAACTTCAGCAGCTTGTTCAGGATCCATGAGCGACAATAAAGTCGAAATAATTTGTGGATGCTCTGCGCGAATCATATCGGCAATCGAACGAGAATCGAGCCATTTAAGCTGTTCAATCCCTTTCGAGCTACCACCTTGGAAAATACGATCCAAAATGCTGTTTGCTTTTTCAGAACCTAGCGCGTTAACCAACACAGTGCGAATGTAATCATCGGAATTCATACCCAAAGCCGTTTGTGATTTCACGTCTTTAATAAAATCTTCCAATATCTCTTCAATCAATGCCACATTTATGTCACCCATGCTCGCCATTGAAGCACAGACTGACTGCACTTCGCGTGGGTTCATTTGCTTCAAAACAAAAGCGGCTTTGTCCATCCCAACCGCAAGTAATAAAACTGCGGCTTTTTCGGAATTACGCATTAAAACATTAGGGCTTTCAGGCATCTCTTCTAATCCATGATTTTAGTACTTGGGCAACGACTTTTGGATCTTCATCAACCAAACGTTTCACATAATCTAAACGATTTTGATACGATTTTGGCAATTCTAACGATTCCAACAAATCATCGATTTTATGTTGCTCATCTTCAGTGAGTGACAACGGTGTGCCGTCATTATCAAGAATAAATCCAGCAGCCAATAATGCCGCAGCACGCGCTTTTTCTTCAGCTTCAGCAATGGCACGTTTTTCGTCTTCATCTTTCGCAATTAAAGCACGAATCGTCGGACGTAACACACCAAAGATGATGAACAATATAGCCAATACAGCTGCTGCTTGTTTCACTAACTCAATAAACCAAACTTCTTTCCACAATGGTAATTCAGGTGGTAAATCTAAATCTGCACCTCTGAAACTAACATTCGTCACAGTCACCGCATCACCGCGCCCACTATCAAAACCAACCGCTTGTTTGACTAAATCATTAAAACGATTTAAATCTTCTTGTGCGTAAGGCTGTAATTTTGATGAGCCATCGGCTTGTGAAATATGTCTATCATCAACTACCACTGCCACGGATAAACGACGCAATAAACCTGACGCTAATCGTGTATGTGTAATAGTTTTATCCAATTCATAATTTCGTGTGGCTGTTTTTGACGCATAACCCTGTTTACCAGTGGCATCAGCAGCAATCGAATTAGGTTGAGCAGGTGGAATAGCTTCAATTGCCGTTCCTGCAGGTGTCGGTTGATTCGTCAATGCACCAGGAACGCCTTGAGGATTTTCTTTATTTTGCTCATCAGTCGTTTGCTCACTGCGTAAGGCAGGCAAATCAGGATTAAACATTTCCTGTGTTTTATCGGTTTCGGTGAAATCTACATCTGCCGATATTTGCACACGCATTGATTCTGCGCCAACTAATGGCGACATGATATTTTCAATCCGTCGCATCAAATGTTCTTCGATGCCTGTTTTAAATTCAAACTGACTCGCTGTCAAATTTTCGGCAGCACTTGCACGCGAATTTAACATTTGCCCTTTATAATCAACCACCGTAACGTGATCCGCATCCAGTTGCGGCACACTGGACGACACTAAATGAACAATCGCTTCAACTTGCCCTTTGTCCAAAGTTCGACCTTGATACAAATGTACAATTACAGATGCACTTGGCTTTTTGCGTTCGCGCACAAACACTGATTGAACTGGCAATGCCAATAAAACACGCGCATTTTTCACGCTTTGAATTGACATAATCGTGCGAGAAATTTCGCCTTCCAATGCACGTTGATGACGTGATAATTCGGCGGTTTTACTTGTGCCAAAACTTTGCTCTTTATCGAGTAATTCATAACCAAGACTGTTACTTTTTGGTAAGCCTTGAGCAGCGAGTTTGATTTTTAAATCATTCACTTTATCGGCTAACACCATAATGCTGCCACCTTCTTCGATTTTGTATTTCACGCCTTGAGCGTTCAATGAATCGAGAATTTCAGCCGTATCTTTGTCATTTAATTCGGTATAAAGCCGAGCGTAATTGGCATCTTGCGACCATAAAACAACCGCAATACCAATTGCTACACTTAGGGCTAAACCCAACATAATAGCGACTTGTCGCGCCATCGTTAGCTTGGCAAGTCCGCGAATTGCAGGATGACCTTCGATGTTCAAGCCAGATATAAATCCTTCTGAACCTGAGCCACCTGTTGTTATGTCCGCGCCACCAGTAGCTGAGAGCGGATTTGTACTATTTTGATCACTCATTGTCTAATCACAGTGGGTTGGAATTACATGGGCATGTTCATAACATCTTTATAGGCTTCAACTAATTTGTTTCTGACCTGTAACATGGCTTTAAAAGAAACGTCTGCTTTTTGTGATGCAACCATCGCTTCAGCAAGATTTACATTTTTATCACCAGCTTCAAAAGAAGCTTTCATTTGTCCCGAAATTTGCTGCTTTTCGTTAACATTATCGATAGCTTGTTTTAACAACGAACCAAAATCCATGCCTTCATTAGGTACTTCTGGAACTTTACTGCCAGCAGCGACGGATAAATTACGAATTTGCTCTAAGGCGGGAGCGATGCGGATGTCATTCATTTCATTCTCTCTAAAATCAAGGGCGGATTAGTATTGATGTTATCAAAGCACAATTGATGCCAAGGAATAATGATTTAATCGTCAAAAATTCGGCATAAAAATCAATTTATCGTTGCAAATCAAATTTACGCAATTTTTCAACTAAAGTCGTGCGACGCATATTTAACCGTTTTGCCGCGTGTGCCACTACACCGTTGCACTCGTCTAAGGCTTGTCGAATCAAATCCAATTCCATTGTGTTTAGATATTCTTTTAAATCTATGCCTTCTTCAGGCAATTGTGTCAGTATTTCGGGGACGTATTCGTGATGGCGCATCAAATCGTGCATTTCAGATGTTGTCGTTCCCGACAGGTTTTCGACAATCAGCGGACGAACTTTAATTTCATATTCAGAAACTTCGTCCTCTAAGAATAGATCGTCGATATTTATATTATCAACGCGATGCTGTTTAAATTTTTCTGGTAAATCATCCACATCGACTTGCGATTTTGGATAAATAATCGCCAATCGTTCAATCAAATTCGCCAATTCACGCACGTTTCCAGGCCATTCATAGTGCATCAACGTCGCTAAGGCATTCGGTGTTAATTTTACAAATCCACGATTTCCTTGCACCATTCGTGTAATTAAATCTTCAATTAACACAGGAATATCGTCAGTGCGATGTTTTAACGGTGGCATTTCAATCGGGAAAACATTTAATCGATAAAATAAATCTTCTCGAAATCGATTATGCCGAATTTCTTCTTCTAAGTGTCGATGTGTCGCAGCAATGACACGCACGTCGCAATGCAACGTTTTATTGCCACCAACACGTTCAAATGTCCGTTCTTGCAACACGCGCAATAATTTGACTTGCATCGATAATGGCATATCACCAATTTCATCTAAAAATAACGTGCCACCTTCTGCCATTTCAAAACGACCTTGGCGAGCGTTTAATGCACCTGTGAACGCACCTTTTTCATGCCCGAACAGTTCACTTTCCAATAATTCAGCGGGAATTGCACCACAATTAATTGGCACAAACGGTTTTCCACTGCGTAACGACGCATCATGAAGCGCGTTAGCAACCACTTCTTTTCCCGTACCAGATTCGCCGAGAATTAAAACTGTCGCCTCTGATTCAGCCACTTGAGCAATCATTTTGCGAATATGTACCATTGACGCGCTATTTCCTTTCAGTCTAGTAGCAACTAAAGAGAGCGTTTCAGTATTTTCAGGGGATTCTAAAATCAATTTTTGAGGTTCTGTTACAAAATTAGTTGATGTGACGGGGGTACGATTAATGGCGATTTTGGTAAGTAACGGACTTAACTTTGCGTGCTGTAATGGACTAGATAAAACGTGAAAAAGTTTTTCGTGAACTTGTTCTACTGCAATTTCATCATTACTTTCAGCAAGAAAAATAACAGGAATTCGCGCCATGCCTACAATTTCATTGATAACTATAAATTGCCTACGAATTCCTTCACCGATAAAAATACTACTGACACGATTAATTTCGTGCAGATAATCAGCATAATTTTCTGAGCCAATCGTTTTTACTTCATAACCCATAAATTGAAAAATAATTTCAAACTGTTGGATGCGTGACTGATTATCATCAATTAACAAAATAGGAGGTAACGCCATACTTTTCACTCGTTTCAATTTAAAGGATTTATGGATTTTTTATAAGGTACCAGCAGTAACGAAAAAGGGAACTATTCGCTAGGTAATCATTTTAGAAAAGCTGATTCTATCTAAAGTAAAAATCAAAATATGTTTCATTTCATGCCATTATTGCATTTTGCTAATGTAATTTGAACCCTAAAAAATAAAATTGCGTCAATTTTTAGGCTTGACAAAAATTTGCCACGGTAGAAACTAGACAGGTTATTAACAACCCAAGAGAGAGTTTTCATTGAACGATATGCCTTTAAGTGTGCTATTTGGCATACTTGCATTGATGTTAGTTTTATCCGCTTTTTTTTCTGGTTCTGAAACATCTTTAATGACACTAAATCGTTACCGATTACGGCATTTGGTCAAATTAAAGCATTCTGGCGCAATCAAAGCGCAACGATTATTACAACGTCCTGATCGTGTGTTGGGGCTGATTTTGTTATGCAATAATTTCGTCAATAATTTCGCTTCGTCCATTGCAACCGTGATTGCAATAAAACTTTACGCTGACGAAGAATCAAGCGTAGCAATCGCCGCTGCATTGCTAACATTAGTAATGCTAATTTTTTCAGAAGTAACACCGAAAACACTCGCTACGATTAAACCCGAATTGCTCGCTTTTCCTGCTGCGTGGATTTATACGGGGCTATTAAAAATACTTTATCCACTGGTTTGGTTGGTTAATTCACTTGCACATCATTTGTTGCATTTACTAGGCGTGGATACGACGAAAACGAACGATAATGCACTCAATAAAGATGAACTTAAAAGTATCATTTCTGAAGCCGAAAGTGTCATGCCTATTCGTTATCAAAAAATGTTGTTAGGTATTCTTGATTTAGAATCCGCGAC
>CAINDC010000232.1 GCA_903847275.1 uncultured Pseudomonadota bacterium | reverse complement strand
TTCAAAAGTCCTTCCATTCGTTCACGCAGTTCTGGATGTTCATTTAGGCGGTTGAGGAAAATTTGGTCGTTTTTAGTCATGGTTTCTGTCAATTTAAATAACGATATTCTACTAAATTCCCCACACTTTTAATCGCACCCTTAACGATTAGTTGGCTTGCTGAACGCTTACACAGTCTTTATCAACAAGGAAGCAACACAAAATTAGTGTAACTACCGCTGTAATTCATCTTTTAATGCACGGGTAATTTCACCCAAACTATCTGAACCGTAATTGACCGCTAATCGCGCTAATGTGTCTGCTTGCGTGGCTTTTATGAATGCAAAAAATAAATCTTCTGCAATATAAAATTCTTTGTCCGTAATTTCGTCTGATTCAAGATAAGTGTAACCGTGTTGCTGGTGTAAATAATCGGCAATGTGTTTTTGAAATTTTGCTTCAGGTCGGTTGTCGTTCATAGATTTAATTTAGAGAAAGTTTGTTCACTTTAGATTCAATAAGGCTTACTGTAAAATCACAGCACGCAAAAAATGTAACAATAAAGGTCATTCTTAATGAGCATCACCATCACCACACAACAATATATGGATTTAATAGGCTCGGACACCGAAGCCTTAAACAAAACTGTTGCCACTTATCTTTTGGATAGCACCGCGTTGTTTTATTCGATATTTCGACACGCTTTAGTTATTTATTCCGAATCAAAACAACTCTTAAAAGTTTTTCAAACTCAGTTACCCAATGTTGTGATTGACCCCAACGGTGAGCAAGTCGAGTTTTTGGAAAAATGCCAACAAAAAATAAAACTTAATTATCAAATCATGCGTGACATTAAATCGCTCAATCCCATGCGTAGTTTGTTCGCGTCAATTAACTGTTATTTGTTGAAAAAAACATTTGATAACTACGGCTTAATTATCATCAATATCAAAGAACACGATGTTGATGTTGCGCCTAATTATTCAGCGGCGTTTGATTCTGTTGAGGATTTAATGAAGGCGTTACATTCATGACCATCACAGGTGCAGGCGGCGTTGTTATTACTCAAATCGCCTTTTCTGAAAAATTCCAAAAACAATTTCAAAAATTACCGCCTGAAATACAAGAGCTAGTTCCTAAAAAATTAACCGATTTGAAAAAACAGCCTTTTCCTGCGGGATTGAAATTTGAAAAATTAAAAGGCTATCGCCGCCCCGATATTTACACCATTCACGTCACGGGAAATTATAAAATTTCGTTTGAAATTGTCGGCAATTTGGCGCAATTACGTTGCGTTGGTAATCACGACACCATCGACCGAAGTCCTTAAACCCGTTTCTTCCCCGTCACGCATTCATAAATCAACGATTTTTTATAATCCAACAACACGCCTATTTGTTGCGTTAAATTCGCTTTCAATTGCGCTAATCGTTGCGTTTCTTCGTCGAGGTAATCAACGATTTTTTGTTGTTCTGAAATATCAGGCAAATGAATAACGGTATATTTTAAAAAATTCGTTGACACCCTTTTTTGTCCTGCCGCTCCAGTCATATTTTCAGCCGCATAATCTCTAAATGTTTTGCAGTAGGTGTAGTAATACAAAAACTTTCCGTTGATTCTAAAACTACTGCGTAACACATGAAATTCAGTGCTACCAAAAGCGTATTTGGTTGGTAAGTTTGTAACAAAAGCTCCTTTTCCGTTTTCCATACAAGGTGTAATTTTGGCAAAAATAACATCACCATTTTCAAAAAATGTTAATCCTTTTGTAATGGCTTCATATTCCGATAGTCCCCACAAACCAATGCAGGTGATATTTTTCAATGGGTTAGCGGTATCGGAGCAACGAATAAAAAACGCCACGTCAACGTTTGGTTAGTTAAACCAAGAGCCATTCCAGGTGTTCGATGTTTCCATTTTCGCGT
>CAINDC010000231.1 GCA_903847275.1 uncultured Pseudomonadota bacterium | reverse complement strand
GTGCCATAAATCTTTTAGCGTTCTGTGAATCTGAATAAGACTAGGTAACGTTTTCATATCGTACCCTTGCCATTTGTACTCAAAAGCCGTTTCGAGTGTGTATCTAACACTGCTGGCAGAATAAGGCGGATTTTCATATTCGTTGCTTTCTGCCAATGCTTGCAAAATCAACTTTCTATTTTTTGTGAGTTTCATAATGCAATCCTAGTTGTATAACATCGTGATTATGCAATTGGCTTTAGCAAAGATTTCATTTTCATGATTCATTTTTAGTTCAATCATTTGGCTAACCCGTTCAACGCCTTAGTCAAATCCTCAGCAATCGCTTTTTTTCTAGGGTCTTGTATTGGGTCAGGGTGGCAAAATTGGATTAACCGCTTGCGTAGTTTTTCGTCTAAGCCGTTGCCAGTTGAATGGGGCATAGCATCTCTTGTTGCCTGTAATGCTTCTCTTAACATGATGACTACTGAATTCAATGAATCAATTGTTGAGCCTGCTAATTCAATTGTTGAATTCAATTTGCTAATTTCTTGTGCATGGTCTTCGTCACGCGATTTAAGTAATTCAAAGAAGGCATCTCGCATTTCATCTTTCTCGCGTTCAAGTTTGGCTATTTTTATTAACAGTTTTACGTCGTTGTTTTTTGGCGCGGGTTTGGTGAATAATTCATCAAGATTTAGATTGCCGTCTTTAAATTCTGTTTTGATTGTTGTGACGGCGTTCAAAAGTCGCTTATCAATTCGCACTGTGACGGTTTCAATGCCGCTTGCTTTCATGCCGCTGTTTGGTCTTGCTCCACCACGACCTTTTTTTGTGTAATTGCTGTAGCTGACTTCAAAGATTTCAATCGCTTCTGTAATTGGGTTTTTTGGATGGTTATTTAGTTCAGTCATTTTGGTTCTCAAATTTGGTTAATTCATGTCAGAAAAAAACTCAAACACGCCAAAACGTTACACACGTTACACAAATCGACCTTAGCCTTAGAGCCGTGTGGCTTTGCGTGTTACACAAAACGTTACACACTCATTACACAACGTTACACAAATTTTAATTTTTTGATTTTGTGTAACGCCTGTGTAACGTTTGTGTAACGTCACAAAAATCGCTATAAGCCATACAGCTCTAAGCCTAGCGCGTTTTTCTGTGTAACGTGTAACGTTGTGTAACGTATTGGCATATTCGTGAAGTTAAAAATTGCAATTTATGTCACTGAAAATTTGCCATTTGATTCTGAAATAACACCTTGAAAAACTAAATTTTGAATCGTTTTTTTGATTGCTTTTGACTTGTTGCCACTGTAATTTTTAAAGGGCAAAGTTCGATTTAACGAGTTGATAATTTCGCGCTCCGTTTTCACTTTGCTCGTCAGATAATTGATAACCGCCTCAAATTCTGCTTTTTCACCCGACACCCCTTTTTTATGTGCAATCTGTACGCTCGCGCTAAAAATGTCATTGATGATTGCAATCGCAGAATTCACTAACTTATCTGGTATTTCATTCTCAAAAAAATCGCCATTCGATAAATGCAAATTAGCCGCAAGTTTCATAATTTGAATGTTTAGCTTACTTGCCGCACCACGCATAAATGAATGCGAGTATTTACCGCCGTCTAACAAGTGCGGCTCAATATCAAAAAGATAGTCGGTAATCATTCTGTGACCTGCTGCACTTATCGTTAAGGCAGATAAATCGTTGTTGATGTTTCGATACATTAAGTTGGCTAATTCGGTTGCTATATCGCCATATTCTGCGAGTAATTGCCCATCAATTGCCGTGCTACGAAACTTATCGCGCTTACCTAAAAAATGCGGTTCAGCGGCAAATAAACACCTTTCAGCTAAACCCGTTCCGTTACTAGCATCTAACATTTTTTCGATACTGCCATTTTGTGCAAACGACACCAACGCACCAATCACTTGACCACAATAACCGTCGCGTCCGATACGTTGTGAATTGATGTGACCACCGTCATAACCGTTCAACAGTAAATCGTTGTTATTGGCTCTTTTACCGTCACCATAAGATAACCCTAGCAAAGTGTTAATCATGCCCTGTTCACTCGATATGGCACTAAAAAAGCCGCGTGTGAAATTGAGCGATTGCTCTAATGCTTCGGGTGAGGGATTCGTTGAAAATAACGGCATCGGCGGATTTGCTTTTAACTCTTTTAGTGCTTGATAATCATCAGGGGTACAGTCACCTGATTCGACAATAGATTTAAGGCGTTCGAGTTCTCTTTTATAGCTATCCACTCGTAATTTATGTGCCTTGAAAAATGGCTTTTGAAAGGTTTTTAATTCCCAACTTTTGCCTGTACCGCTGGGTTGCTCGGCAATCACATAGTGTCCAATAGGAACATCACCACCGTGTTCATAAATGACCACATATCGACGGCACGCAATCGAACTAAACACACCTATTCCAGTTAAAAAAACGGTACTGACGGGCAGTTGTATTGCGTGTGCCGTTGCTTTAGATAACCGTTTCATAATATGGCTATCATCAAGGTGTTTTATTAAATCCAGCTCGATGTAATCACAATCATCATCAAGCGTTTTATTGTGAGAATTGCGTGGTTTAGGCTTATTTCGCACTTCGGGCGGTATCTGCTCACCTGTTAAGAATTCCGCGCCACCAGCAACAGGTATGGCAACAAAAATGCCGTCGTCGCGTATCGTTTCAATAATGTGCTTAATGCCCGTCTCATTGAATCGTTGCATTGCGTCATGTTGTGCATTTTCGACTGCGTATCGTTCAATCGGTTCGTAAGTATTCATTTTTCTTCCTTGCAGGGCGTGCAAAGAATCATCTAATTGCGCTACAATGACCGCCTTGATTGTGGTTTTGTGTGCGTAACAAGATTTCATAAAAGCCCTGCTTAACGTGTATTAAGTGGGTTTTTTATTGCTCAGAATCTGCTGATAACGTTTTCAAATACGCGCCAACATCAAACTCTTTTTTAGAGTCTCTAAATTCGCGTATGTAAGCCTGTATATCTTGAATTTCTGTAACTACTCAGCCCCTTGCAAAAATCCGAGAATTCAAGCACATTATCGAGTATGAAAAACCTCTCTGATTTGACTCATGCAGATAAAGACAAGCTGATTACTGATTTGTACGAGCTTGTGGCTGAGTTACGTCTGATT
>CAINDC010000230.1 GCA_903847275.1 uncultured Pseudomonadota bacterium | reverse complement strand
TTTTGACCAAAGATGCCTGACTTAAACTCGGGGCTGATATTTTGTTCGATTCAAATGGTGATGCCATCGCTTATCTTCATTTTTTATGCACGGCTTTCCTTTATACAGCAGAAGCGGTTTTCATAATGAGAATTGCTGTTTCTAAATGCAAAACAACTATATAAAATAAAACTGAACTATAATGCCGCGATTTTAGTTTTAACATCCTGCTGTTTTTAGCAATCTTTTAAAAGCCGAGTTCAAATCAATTATGTTCATGCGATTTATTTATAAGTTTTCCTCCCCTCCCTATTTTTACGCAATAAGTGGCAAAATGATTCCGTGGCTAACGGCACTATTTTTTCTATTATTAGGTTATGGTTTATATGGTGGTCTAGTCACTGCGCCAGCGGATTATCAACAAGGTGATAGTTTTCGGATTATTTACGTTCATGTTCCAGCGGCGTGGATGTCGATGTTTATTTATGTCGTCATGGCAATTAGCGGTGGCATTGGCTTAGTCTGGCGAATCAAACTCGCTGAAATTGTCAGCGTTTCGAGCGCGTCAATCGGCGCGAGTTTTACCTTTTTGGCTCTTGTTACGGGTTCACTTTGGGGAAAACCGATGTGGGGCGCGTGGTGGGTTTGGGATGCACGATTAACGTCAGAATTGGTTTTGTTATTTTTGTATTTAGGCGTGATTGGACTTTATAACGGTATTGAAGATAAACGTACCGCGTCACGCGCGGTAGCAATTTTAGCGTTAGTCGGCGTGGTGAACATTCCGATTATTCATTATTCCGTTGAATGGTGGAATACGTTGCATCAAGGTGCAACCGTTTCAAAATTAGACAAACCGTCGATGCACATTGATATGTTGATTCCGCTTTTGGTGATGGCTTTAGCATTTAAAGTTTATTACGCCATCGCGCTTTTGTTGCGTTGCCGAAACGAATTATTAGAACGCGAGCCGAACGGAAAATGGATTGATGAATTATTGGAGAATGTGAAATGAGCGAATTTTTCGCAATGGGTGGTTACGCCTTTTACGTCTGGACTTCTTACGGCTTAACGTTTGTGCTTATGTTTATCGGTGTAATCAAACCGTTAATAGCAAATAAACAAATTTTGCGTGGCTTATTGTTAAAACGTAAGCGGGAACAAAATACATGAGAATCATAAAACAAAAACGTTTAGGTTTAATTTTGTTAATGGTTGCAGGAATTTCGATTGCGACATTTTTCGGATTACGCGCGTTTAACGATAATTTAATGTATTTCTTTTCCGCAACGGACGTAATTGAAGGTAAAGCCCCGAAAGACCATTTATTTCGTTTAGGCGGGATGGTCGTAAAAGGCAGCGTTGTTCGTCAACCTTCAGGTTTAACAGTGCGTTTCGTTTTAACGGATATGGCAAAAGAAGTCACTGTTGAATACACAGGGATTTTGCCTGATTTATTCCGCGAAGGACAAGGCATTGTGGCAAACGGTAAATTAGACGCAAACGGTATTTTTATCGCACAAGAAGTGTTAGCCAAACACGATGAAAATTATATGCCGCCCGAAGTGGCTGGCAGTATGAAAAATAAACCAGCGGAGACACAACAATGATGTTGCCTGAGTTAGGACAATTTGCGCTAATTTTGGCGGCATGTTTATCGTTAGTTTTAGCGGTTGTACCGCTGATTGGCGTGCAAAAAGGCGTTGGAAGTTGGATTGCGTTAGCGCGTCCGTCAGCGTTTGGGCAATTATTTTTTATGGTTGTGTCTTACGGACTTTTAACGACAGCGTTTATTAAGCATGATTTTTCTGTTTTATATGTCGCGTCAAATTCCAATACGCAGTTGCCATTTATGTATTTAATCGCGGGTGTTTGGGGTTCACACGAAGGTTCATTACTGCTTTGGGCGTTGATTTTGTCAGGCTGGACAAGTGCCGTTGCGTTATTTAGCAAAAATTTACCGACCGAATTAGTCGCGCGAGTATTGAGCATTATGGGCGCGGTGGCGTTAGGATTTTTGTTATTTGTAATTTTTACCTCGAATCCGTTTGAACGTATTTTTCCTGTTCCACTTGAAGGGCGCGATTTAAATCCACTTCTTCAAGACCCAGGCATGGCGATTCATCCACCGATGCTTTATATGGGTTATGTGGGTTTTTCAGTGGCATTTGCGTTTGCAATTGCGGCGTTAATGAATGGCAAACTTGATGCGGCTTGGGTGCGTTGGATGCGTCCTTGGACAACAACGGCGTGGATGTTTTTAACATGCGGCATCGTGTTAGGCAGTTGGTGGGCGTATTACGAACTCGGTTGGGGCGGCTGGTGGTTTTGGGATCCAGTTGAAAATGCGTCCTTTATGCCTTGGCTCGTCGGCACGGCTTTAATTCATTCGCTTGCCGCCACTGAAAAACGTGGCATGTTCAAAAGCTGGACAATTTTGTTGTCGGTTTTTGCATTTTCATTAAGTTTGCTCGGCACGTTTTTAGTGCGTTCAGGCGTTTTAACATCCGTTCATGCGTTCGCCAGTGACCCAACTCGCGGGATTTTCATTTTAGTATTTTTGGGAATTGTCGTTGGTGGTTCATTGTTGTTATTTGCGATTCAAGCTCCAAAAATCCAAAGCGAAGGGCATTTTGAATTGGTGTCACGCGACGCGCTTTTATTGGTGAATAACGTGTTATTAGTTGGTACAACCGCGACGATTTTACTCGGTACGCTTTATCCGTTGGTCATTGACGCGCTTGGATTAGGCAAAATTTCCGTAGGTCCTCCGTATTTTAATGGCGTGTTTATTCCATTAACCGCGCCACTCGCGTTTTTTGTTGGCATTGGTGTGTTATCAAAATGGCGACAAGACAGCGCGAAACGTTTATGGCAATTAGTCATGTTGCCGCTCGGTAGTAGTTTGGTAATTGGTTTAGCGTTGGCATTTTTACCGCATCATTTCACTTGGTCGGCTTTTATTGGTTTGTCATTAGCGACTTGGACAGCAATTGGCGCGGGATTTGGGATTTATGACCGCTTGCGAAATAAAACAAATAAATGGGAAGCACTAATTCAACAACCGTTAAGCGTTTGGGCAATGACCACCGCGCATTTTGGAATCGCTATTTTTATTGTTGGCGTGACACTGGTTTCAACCTATTCAGAAGAAAAAGATATTCGTCTTGCGCTGAATGAATCGCTCCATTTAGCAGGTTATGATTTTCTATTTCATGGCGTAAAAGCTGCAGAAGGAGTCAATTACACGGCAAACCAAGGACATTTTACCGTCACAAAAAATCAAAAATTAGTGGCTGAATTGTACCCACAAAAACGCATTTACAATGCTTCTGGGATGCCAATGACGGAAGCAGGAATTGATGCAGGAATTACACGCGATTTGTTTGTCGCATTGGGTGAACCGCTTGGAAATGATGGCGCATGGGCGTTGCGAATTTATTACAAACCATTTGTACGTTGGATTTGGATTGGCGGTTTATTTATGGCATTTGGTGGATTTTTAGCTGTATTTGATAAACGTTATCGTCGTGAAATCAAAACGGAGGCGGTTTAATGAAATTACGTTTTTTATTGCCGTTCGGCGCATTTTTGATAATGGTAATTTTTCTGGGAATCGGTTTGAAACTCGACCCACATGAAGTTCCATCGCCGCTCATTGATAAACCCGCGCCCGCTTTCACATTGGCGCAATTACATGAACCACAAAAAACATTTTCACCTGCTGATATGAAAGGCAAAGTTTGGCTTTTAAATGTTTGGGCTTCGTGGTGTGCTTCATGCCGTCAAGAACACGTTTTTTTCACCGAATTTGCGCGTGCAAATCCAACCGTAAATTTAATTGGTTTGAATTATAAAGATGAGCGCGAAGCAGGAATGAATTGGTTGGCGAAATTGGGCAATCCGTATTTAGTTAGCGTTTCAGATACCGAAGGTTCAGCAGGTTTGGATTGGGGCGTTTATGGCGTTCCCGAAACTTTCGTTATCGACAAAAAAGGCATGGTTCGCCATAAACAAACAGGTCCAGTCGATTTAACGATTTTACAAACCGTGATTATGCCGTTAATTGAAAAATTGAATGCGGAGGCACAATGAAAAAATTAGTTTTGTGTTTATTCTTTTTAAGCCATAGCGTTCATGCTGAAATTGAAGTCTATCAATTTAAAACGCCTGATCTTGAATTGCGTTATCAAACGTTAACAGAAGAATTACGTTGTTTGGTTTGTCAAAATCAAAATATCGCCGATTCACACGCAGAACTCGCGCAAGATTTACGGCGCAAAGTGTATGAAAAACTTAATTCTGGCGAAAGTAACGACCAAATTATTGATTACATGACGGAACGTTACGGTGATTTTGTATTGTATCGCCCACCGTTTAACGCAAAAACATTGATTTTATGGCTTACACCAGCTTTAACCATTTTATTGGGTGGTGTCGGTTTTTGGTCATTATTGAAGCGACGCGAAACAAATTCAGACGAACAGTTGTCAGCAAGTGAACGCGAAAAACTCGACACACTTTTACACACAAAAACGAGTAATAAAAAATGATTCAATTTGGTATTTTTGTCGCATTATTAATTGCGATTGCGTTATGTTTTTTACTGATTCCGTTGTGGTTGAAACCTAAAATTGTGTCGAGTGATGATTCTGAAATTAACATTGAATTAGCGCAAAAAAAATTGCGATTGTTGGAAACCGATTTAGAAAATGGTGTGTTGACGCAAGCGCAATATGAACCATTGAAAAACGAATTGATGTTGAATTTGCATCGTGATTTAAAACAATCTGAAACGTTAATTGTCGATGAAAAAAAAGGACGTTGGCTTGCCATTCCGTTAGCTGTTTTTGTGCCGTTATTAGCGTTGGCGATTTACAGCGTAAAAGGCGATTTGCGGGCGTTTGATGATGTGACGTTACAAACTCAAATGAAAGAAAAACCCACAAGCGCAGACATTAACGCGATGGTTGAAAAACTCGCGCAAAAAATGAAAGATAATCCAAGTGATTCAGAAGGTTGGATTATGTTGGCGCGTTCGTACAAAGTGATGAAACGTTATCCCGAAGCAGTTGAAGCCTTGCGAAAAGGACTAGCTTTAACAGGTGATCAGCCTGAAGTTTTATTGCAATTAGCGGACGTAATTGCAATGAAAAATGGTGGTTCGTTGCTTGGTGAGCCTGCCGAATTGGTGGCAAAAGCACTCGATATTGATGCAAATAACGATATGGGGTTGTGGCTTTACGGTTTAGCGAATGCGGAAGATGGAAAATTCAACGAAGCGATTGGTTTTTGGCAAAAATTGCAAACGCATTATCAGCCTGACGATGATGATTTTAAAGAAGTTCAAAAGCTGATTAACCAAGCAAAAGAAGCGTTGGGCGAAACTGTTATTTCAACTGTAGAAAATAAAGTTGTCGCAAATAACAAAGCGATTCATTTAATTGTTTCACTGGATGAAAAGTTCAAAACCGCTGCGAATCTCGAAGATTTTGTTTTCATTTACGCGCAACCCGCTCAAGGTGGCAAAATGCCGTTAGCGGTTGTTAAAAAACAGGTAAAAGATTTGCCGTTAGACGTAACGCTCGATGACAACATGGCAATGATGCCAGCGATGACAATTTCATCGGTTGAAAAAGTACAAGTTAGTGCAAGGATTTCACATTCGGGTAATGCGATTGCCCAAAGTGGTGAACCGATTGGAAAAATGGAATTATCAACATCTGTAGATAATGGTGCGGTGAAATTAGTGATTAGCGAAATTGTGCCTTAATCGGTATTATTCACCGTAAACCTTACGACTCCAGCAAGGCATATTTATTGTTTTGCTGGAGTTTTTATTTATTACGACCTTGAGGGAAGTTCCCAAATGAAAGCCATATTTATGACTGCTACAGGCGATAGCAATGTTTTAATCGAACAAGAAATAGCAGAACCAACGTTAAAAACATCGACTGAAATCAAAGTCCGTTTGCACGCAGCTGGCGTAAATCCTGTTGATACCAAAATCCGTAAAGGCGGACTATTTTATCCAAATGCCGAATTGCCTGCCGTTTTAGGTTGTGATGGTGCGGGTGAAATTGTTGAAATAGGTGAAAATGTCACGGATTTCAAAATCGGCGACAAGGTTTGGTTTTGTCACGGCGGTTTAGGGCGTGAACAAGGAAATTACGCAGAATTTACAACGATTGACCAGCGTTGGGTGAGCTTGATGCCACAAACTGCAACGTATGAAACAGCAGCGGCTGCACCATTAGTTTTAATTACCGCGTGGGGTGCATTATTTGAACGTGGAAATTTGAAAGCAGGTGAAACTGTTTTAATTCATGGTGGCGCGGGTGGCGTGGGACACGTTGCGATTCAATTGGCAAAAATCGCAGGTGCAAAAGTTATTACGACGGTGAGTTCAACTGAAAAAGCAGATTTTGTGAAATCACTCGGTGCAGACGAAATTATTTTTTACAACCAAACGGATTTCGCCACCGAAATGAATCGTTTGACTGGAAATCGTGGTGCAGATTTGGTTTTTGATACGGTGGGTTCAGATATTTTTAAAGCGAGCATTCCTTGTACTGCACATTTTGGACGAATCGTGACTTTGCTCGATGTGTCAAATTTAGATTTAAGCGAAGCACGAATGCGGAATTTACTGATTGGTTTTGAATTAATGCTTACACCGATGTTGCGAGATTTAGATTTAGAGCGTGATAAACACGTCGCTTTATTGAAAAAATGCGCTTCATACATTGATGAAGGAAAATTAAAAATTCACGTCAGCCAAGTTTTGCCTTTGACTCAAACACAAAAAGCCCATGATTTAATTGAATCGGGTCACACGATTGGCAAAATCGTTCTTTCTATTTAACTTTTTAAAATTATGACATTAGATTTTTTAGACAAAAAACACACAATTGCTGGTGCAGGTTTTAATCGTTGGTTAATGCCTCCAGCTGCGTTAGCGATTCATTTATGTATTGGCATGGCGTATGGCTTTTCAGTATTTTGGTTGCCACTTTCAAAAGCAATTGGCATCAAGCAAAGCGTTGCCTGTGGCGCGGATATTGGTTTTTTTGCCGAATTATTCGTAACAACCTGTGATTGGAAAATTTCGACACTTGGTTGGATGTACACGTTATTTTTCGTATTTTTAGGTTCATCAGCAGCTATTTGGGGCGGTTGGTTAGAACACGTTGGACCTCGTCGAGCTGGCGTTGTTAGTGCTTTATGCTGGTGTGGTGGAATGTTGTTGTCAGCGTTGGGAATTTACACACATCAATTTTGGTTGATGCTTGTCGGCTCTGGTGTGATTGGCGGCATTGGTTTGGGGTTGGGTTATATTTCGCCCGTATCAATGTTGATTAAATGGTTTCCCGACCGTCGCGGCATGGCAACTGGGATGGCGATTATGGGTTTTGGCGGCGGTGCAATGATTGGTTCACCGCTTGCAACGCTTTTAATGGGATATTTTGCAACCGAAACGAATGTCGGTGTGATGCAAACGTTTATTTCGATGGCTGGGATTTATTTTGTATTTATGATGGCTGGCGCGATGACGTATCGCTTGCCTGTTTCGGGATGGCAACCCGCGAACTGGATTCCACCCGTGTCACAAACTGAAAATAAAATGGTTACGCCTCATCACGTTCACGTTAAAAACATTTTCAAAATTAAACAATTTTGGTTGCTTTGGGGCGCGTTGTGCATGAACGTCAGCGCGGGGATTGGCGTAATTGGGATGTCATCGCCAATGTTGCAAGAAGTTTTCGGCGGACAATTGATCGGCTTAACGAAAACTTATAGCGAATTAGACAAACCCGAATTAGCAACCATTGCAGCAGTCGCAGCGGGTTTTACTGCTTTGTTGAGTTTATTTAATATCGGTGGGCGTTTTTTCTGGGGCAGTTTGTCAGATAAATTAGGACGTAAATTAACATTTATGGTGTTTTTTGTTTTCGGCAGCGCGTTATATTTGAGCGTTTCAGGTAGCGCAATAGCAGGTAACAAAATGTTATTCGTTGGTGCGTTATGTTTAATTTTAAGTATGTACGGTGGCGCGTTTGCAACAGTTCCCGCTTATTTGGCGGATTTATTCGGTACGCAAATGGTTGGCGCGATTCATGGGCGATTGCTTACCGCATGGGCAACAGCTGGAATTTTAGGACCTGTGATTGTGAATTATATGCGTGATTATCAACTCGGTTTGGGCATACCACGCGAACAAGTTTATAACCAAACGATGTGGATTTTGGCGGGGCTTTTAGTTGTTGGACTGATTTGTAATTTGCTGATTCGTCCAGTTGATGAAAAATGGTTTATGTCGCCTGATGAATTTGCACATGAAAAACATTTAGCCGCTGATAAAATTCATGATGAAGAAATTAGCGCAGATCAAACAGATGACATGGTGACATCCACGCCGCTAATTTTGGTTTGTACCGCGTGGCTAGTTGTTGGCATTCCTTTAGCGTGGGGAATTTATAAAACGTTGATGAATGTCAGTAAATTTTTCGTTTAAACCAACATTGAACATCCAATCCTACGATTTATTTAGCGAAAATGAATAACAAATGAGAATTTCAAGACTTTACACAAACACTGCGTTACAAATCGGTAACGCTATCGAATTAGATGATGACAATGCGCATTATGCTCGAAGCGTTTTACGATTAAAAAATGACGCACCGATTATTTTATTTAACGGAATGGGCGGCGAATTTGTCGGCAAAATTCTCGAAGTTAGCCGTAAATCTGTGCGCATTGAATTAGAAAATTTTGTTGATCGCAGTGTTGAGTCAAATTTGAAAATTCAGTTAGGTTTGGGGATTTCGCGTGGCGACAGAATGGATTTTTCAGTACAAAAAGCGGTGGAATTAGGCGTAACGTCAATTACCCCGCTGATTACTGAACGTTGTGTGGTGCAATTTAAAGATGAAAAAAAATCACAGCGTTGGCAGCATTGGCAAAAAATTATTCAACACGCAGCAGAACAAAGTGGACGCACGGTTTTACCCAGTTTTTCCGATATTTTGACTTTAAATTCATGGGTTGTAGGGCAGGGCGGTTTGAAAGTTTTTCTTGATCCTTATGCTGAAAAAAACTTAATGCAGCTTTTGCCAGAAAATAATTCTGTGACGTTATTAACAGGGCCTGAGGGTGGATTTTCAAGTGTAGAACGTGAAACGGCAAAAGCTGCTGGTTTTATTCCCGTTCGATTGGGGGCAAGAATTTTACGCACTGAAACCGCATCGCTGGCAGCATTAGCGGCTGTGCAAATGTTGTGGGGCGATTTTCAATAATGAGCCGCACAATTTTTTATGTCCTAATGCCTATGCTTGTTTTGTTGGTAATAACGAGTAGCGCGTGTTTGTTTAGTTATTGGATTGCATTAAGTTTCAATGATCCAAACATTTTACGAAAACTGATGATTCGTTTGTCACAAATTATGCTGTTGTTGAGTATTTTTCCTGTTTCAAAATGGCTGAGTTTGAATGCAAAAATGCTCGGTTATGCACCCTTGAAATTGATGCTACAACAATTTGCACGCGGATTTAGCTTGAGTTTGTTCATTTTACTACCCATTTTTTTCATGCTTAATAGTTTGGGTGTGCATTCAATCGACATGACGAAAGCATGGACATTTGGTTGGGTAGCAAAAAAAATGGGTATTGCATTTGGTCTAGCGTTACTTATTGGAATTGTGGAAGAATCTGTATTTCGTGGTTTGTTATTAACCAGTTTAAGAAAATATCTGTCTGCATTTTTAGCTGTTTTAGTGAGTTCAATTTACTATGCGGGTTTACATTTTTTAGATAGTAAATCACCTGTTTCGGAAGAAACGTTGAGTTTAGAGGGCAGTTTTCAATTATTGAGTGAGGCGTACCATAACGTTTTCGCAATGCAAGATGTAACAGCATTTTTGGCGTTATTTGTGGTTGGATTATTTTTAGGCACATTACGATTGCGCGGCGATATGAATTTAGCGTTATGTATTGGCTGTCACACGGGTTGGGTAACGCTGATTAGGATGAGTAAATCGACAATGAATGTGGATCTAACCACGCCGTATTCATTTTTAGTGAGTCAATACGACGGCGTGATTGGTATATTCGTTGCGGGCTGGTTGTTGTTTGTATTGGCAGGTTATTGGTTATTCACGAAAGTTGTCAAACTGTAAAGGCTGTTCCAAGTCGGCTTGTCGAAGAAATTGAATTGTTGTTTGTAAATCGTCCCGATTTTTACCGCTTACGCGCAATTTTTCGCCTTGAATCGCAGCTTGAACTTTGAGTTTATTATCTTTAATTAGTTTGACGATTTTTTTTGCCAATGTTGATTCAATACCTTGTTTTAACAAAACTTCTTGACGCATCAGTTTACCGCTACCCTTCGCGTCTTTGACTTCCATGCAAGCGATGTCAATGCCGCGTTTAGTCAGTTTTGCACATAAAACACTGAACATTTGTTGCAATTGAAAAGTGGATTCTGAAATCATGACAATTGTAGATTCGTTAAGTTCAAAACTCGAATCTGTGCCTTTAAAATCAAAGCGTGTTGTGACTTCTTTGTTGGCTTGATCAACAGCATTTTTGGCTTCGTGTGAATCGAATTCGGAAATAATATCAAATGAGGGCATAAATATAGTTGAATAGTGAATAATGACGTATCTTATAATATGACAAAATTATTTAAACATACAATCTTGGAATTTTGATTATGGTTTTAGCTTCTATTCATATTTTGGTGTACACATTATTATTTTTTGCTGTTGGGATGTATAAGCCAAGATGGGCGTTGTTTTTTTTAAAGCAGCCGACACGATTTTTGGTGTCGTCGATTGCATTAGTTGCGTTTATGGTAGGCGCAACTGTCTATGGGCAAGGGCATAAAGAAGAGTTATTATTGGCAAAAAAGGCAGCTGAAAAAGAGGCTGTTGCTTCAGAAGTTCCAGAAGTAAAATAAATTTTAATAAATTTTTGGAGTTATAACGATGCGAGTTAATCATTTTGTTCAATCTATTTTAGCTGTTAGTTTATTAAGTGCGAGTGTTGAAATTTATGCGTATTCAGCGGGAGACGTTGAAGATGCTTGTAAAAAGCCACAAGTTCGTGAATTTAGTTTGCCGATTTATCAAGAGCCAGAAAAAATTGAGGTTGCGGCGGAGTCAGAGTTTTCATTTAAATTGTCAGAATGGACAGATCCAAGCACAATTAAGCTCACAATGAAGGAGCAATCGGTGCCGATTACAGTGGAGAGTAATAGCAGTTTTCATAGAGTGACTGCAAAAATTCCTGCTGAATACACAGGGAAGTTCGTACGTATAAATTTGTTTTCAAAGGCTATTTTGGGTTGTTATGATCAAGAAGGTTGGTTGGTGAAAGTTGCAGATAAATGATAATTTGAAAAACTTTTTGACAAACCTAAAAAAATCGCTATAATTTTAAAACTCAGCTACAGCAACCAACGTAGCTAAGACGAAAAAAGCTCTTTAAAAACTTAAATCAAAATAATTTGTGTGGGTGCTTTTGCTGGTTATGAGTGGTAACTAAATAATCGATAAAAGAACACATACGACAATTTTTAAATTGTCAGTTAATTCTAGTCGAGCCAAAATTGGCAACTCATTTTAGAGTTGCAAAACTGATTTAAACTGAAGAGTTTGATCATGGCTCAGATTGAACGCTGGCGGTATGCTTAACACATGCAAGTCGAACG
>CAINDC010000229.1 GCA_903847275.1 uncultured Pseudomonadota bacterium | reverse complement strand
CGCATGGTGGATAACTGATAATGTCGAGTCAATGTTGAGGCTTCGAGTTGTTAGAGCCAATGATGATTGGCAAGAATACTGGAGTAGTTCAGTCGCGGCATAACTGTTATGGAATTCCCCCACACTTTTAATCGCACCCATTTTTCAATAGTGGATTTTCATTAAATGCTATAAATATCAATAAGATACGATATTTGTGTAGAAACGCCATCTCGATTTTGAAAAGTTGTTGAAAATCAAGTAACTTTAAAATCATCAATTACCAATTTTGCATAAAATTAGCTTACCTGCATTGGTTTGTAGGGACTATCAATTTTTCTGAGTTGTTAGAAATTTGTTGTGCAGATTTTAAATTATAATTTTGCTAAACAGTGCTGCTCAATGTGCGTTATCGTTAGCGAACCATAATAAACTACCCATTTCTTAATTAGGCAATCTGGAGGTGTTTCAACTCTGTGGATGCTATATAAGCCTTGAAAATAAAGGGCTAGAAGAAATAATGACAATGTCATTATTTTGATTTTATTCAACCAGTAAAAAACTTAACGGCATGATTTTTAATGAAATTTTTAATTTATAACGCATAAACTTTGGTCAATTTTAGCAAAAAATATACGCTGAAAGCCGCATAAAAATATTGTAACTATTTTATTTTTAAAATATCCACAGATTTGAAACACCTCCAAACCGTCAAAGGTGGGCGGTGGACGGCTGAAACAGTCAAGCGTGTTGCTACAAGAATAACTATACGAATGACCTGAGTTTTCCTGCGTTATAATTCAAATAATATAAGTACAATTGGAGCGGCGATGAAATTTGGTTATGGCATTAGTGATTTTGGAAAAATCGTGCGAAATGGGTATTTCTATCAAGATAGAACTAATCTGATTCCTACCCTTGAATCTGCGGGGGAGCAGCTTATTTTCATCCGTCCCCGTCGTTTTGGAAAAAGCCTGTTGCTCTCAATACTGGGCTACTATTACGATGTAAATTACGCTGATGATTTTGAGACGTTATTTGGTGGGTTAGCTATCGGAAAAAATCCGACGCAATATCACAACCAATACTTAGTGATGAAATGGGATTTTTCGTTGATTAATTCTTCAGGTGATGTTGACGATATTGAACAGGCAATTCATCAGCATCTAAATGATTGCATCAAGGAATTTGCTGCTCGTTACAAAACACTTCTTATTTCAGATATTGAAATCTCAACGAATGCACTTTCGTCATTTCGCTCTGCATTGTTGGCGATTAACAGTTCGGTGCATAAAATTTACCTTCTCATTGATGAGTACGACAACTTTGCCAACGAAGTCTTAACCAGTCGAAATACTGAATACAAAGCGTTGTTACACGGCGAAGGGCTATTAAAAACGGTATTTAAAGCAGTAAAAGCTGCGGCAAGTGGTCAAGGATTAGACCGAGTTTTCATCACAGGTGTTTCGCCCGTAGTATTGAGTGATATGACTAGCGGTTATAACGTTGCGACCTCTATCTATTTAGAACCTGAATTTAATACATTATGCGGTTTTACTGAAACAGAAATTGCAGATATTTTAGAAAAAATCGCACCAAAACTAGCCGCCGAAGCTCTGGATACCATGAGAACTTTCTACAATGGTTACTGTTTTTGCGAGGATGCTGATGACAAAATTTACAATCCAACGCTAAGTCTATATTTTCTTAGTCGTTTGCAAAAAAGAGGCAAATATCCGAGCGTCATGTTGGACGAAAATCTGAGCATGGACCGAAACAAATTGATGTATATTTCGCGTTTGCCACATGGTGAAGATGTTTTAATTAAAGCCCTCAGTGGTGGAGATTCAGTCGTAATTCCCCAGTTAGCAAATCGTTTTGGTGTGGAGGATATGCTCACAGCTGTAAAAGACGAAACATTTATGGTTTCGTTGATGTACTACTTTGGAATTCTTACTTTTTCTGGTCATGCCGAGTATGGGGAAATCCTGCTGAAAATCCCCAATCTAGTTGCTAAAAGACTTTATATTGAGCGATTACAAGAAATTTTATTACCTGAATATGAAGATAAGAGTGATATTCGGAATGTAGCAAAAACGTTTTGTATGACAGGTAACTTACAACCGCTATGCGACTTCCTTGAAACTCGCTATTTCCCCATTCTCTCGAACCGCGATTATCGTTGGAGCAACGAACTCATCATCAAAATTGCCTTCATGACCCTGCTTTTCAACGACAACATTTACATGATGCTTTCAGAAACCGAAGCAGATAGGGGCTACGTCGATTTGAGCTTGATTGTTCGTCCCGATATGAGAAAGTTTCAAGCGTTAGATTTAGTGTTGGAATTCAAATATATCGGGTTAAAAGAGCTTGGCATGACAGGCGATGAATTAAAATCCTTATCGCGTGAAGAATTAACCGAT
>CAINDC010000228.1 GCA_903847275.1 uncultured Pseudomonadota bacterium | reverse complement strand
TGATATTTCCATTTTTTAGTCACGATTTGTAAATCTGCGAGCGCATCATCAGCACAAGCAAATCGTCTTGCCTGAAAATGAAAAAGCTGTTTTTCAACAGTTTCGGTTGCTTTTTTAACCCGTTTATCAACTTGTTTAATCACCAACGCCCAAAAAATACCCCGTCCGCTTGCGGCAGGGAAATTTAATCTCTTCGGGTTAATTCCCCGCCACTTGTGGCGTAGTGTGAATATCAAATTTAGTCCGCGAAGAGGTTCAACTTAATACCCCGCCGCTTGCGGCGGGGATTTTTATTCAAGTTTATTTATACGCCAACGTCTATTAAGATTCTGATTTTTGTTCGCGAGCTAGTAAGTTTTGAACTGCTTCACGCGGATCTAAACCTTCATAAAGCACTTTATACGTTTGTTCGGTAATTGGCATTTCAATCCCAAACTTTTGTGCTAATAAATAGGTTTGTTTTGCGGCGGAAACGCCTTCGATTTCTTGACCAATTTCAGCTTTCGCTTCATCGAGATTTTTGCCTTGACCTAACGCCAAACCAAATCGACGATTACGCGATTGATTGTCGGTACAAGTTAAAAGCAAATCGCCCAAACCTGCTAATCCCATAAATGTATCGGGTTTACCGCCGAGTTGAATACCTAAACGCATAATTTCACTCATGCCGCGTGTAATTAAAGCAGCACGGGTATTTGCGCCGAAACCTAAACCATCTGCGATACCAGCCGCAATTGCCATGACGTTTTTCACCGCGCCACCGACTTCTACACCAATCAAATCGTTGTTGGTATAGGCGCGAAAACGATCACTGTGCAAAATTGTCGCAAGTTGTGCAGCAAAATCCGAATGTGTCGAAGCAATTGCAATCGCGGTTGGTAAATCTGCCGCCACTTCTTTGGCAAAACTCGGTCCTGAAACTAAGGCGGCGGGCGTTTCTGAACCAAAAACTTCCGCGACGATTTCATGTAATAAGCCACCGTTTTCTTTATTGAATCCTTTCGTTGCCCACGCAATTTTCACGTTTTTAGACACCAACGGTTTTAATTTTTGCAACGTGTCTTTAAAAGCGTGTGAGGGAACGGACACTAAAATCAAATCACTAAATGCCGCGACTTCTGCTAAATCCGATGTCAATGTCAAATTATCGTTAAATGGTAAATTCGGCAAATAACGGTGATTTTCACGGTCATTTTTTAGTGTTTCAATGTGCGTAGGATTATGCCCCCATAATAGCGTTTGGCAACCATTTCTGGCTGCCAACATAGCTAATGCCGTTCCCCAAGATCCTGCACCGAGTACCGCTATTTTGTTCGTCATTATCTTAGTTTATCGAGTCAGAACTTGGCGCGTTGCCTGTTTGTTCTTTTTGTGATTGTGCGTGTTGTGCGTAAAGCGCGTCGAAATTAACGGGAGCAAGGATAAATTGTGGAAAACCACCTTTTGCAACTAAATCGGAAACAACTTCACGAGCATACGGGAATAGAATGTTCGGGCAGAAACTTCCTACCATTCCGCCCATTTCTTGTTCGGTAAAACCACCCAAAACAAAAATTCCAGCTTGTGTAACTTCAACTAAATACGCGACAACTTCACCACTTTTCACTGTAATGGTTAATTTGATTGCGACTTCCGCTAAATTTTCGTCCAATTGTTGAACATTGGTAGCCAAGTTGAAATCAACATTCGGTTCCCATTTTTCAACGAAAACTTGCGGTGAGTTTGGTGTTTCAAATGAAATGTCTTTCGTGTAAATTTTTTGGATTGCGAATTGCTTTTCTTGTTCAGCCATGATTTTTCTCTTTGTTAAGTTAAATTTGTGAAAATGTTAAAATGAATATCGGATTAAGAAACAACCCGATTTTTGCTGGTGATTTTGATTGGCAATTTGTATTCGTCTTGCCACGCATTCATTCCACCTGTGAGAATTAGTACGTTTTCAAATCCCGATTTTGTCAACAATTTTGCCGCAGCAGACGCACGCGTTCCCGTTTGGCAAGTAATCAACAATAAGTTTTTTTGATATTTTTGTAAACCTGGTAATTGATCTGCTAATTTACTGAATGGCGCGTTTATCGCGTTTTCAATGTGACCTAGGATGAAATCTGGAGATTCACGCACGTCAATAACAACGGTTTTTTCGTCATCAATTTTTTGCACTGCCAACATCGGTGAAATGGAGTCAAAACGCTTGAATGCTGTATCAAAAAATTCTTGGATAAGCAAAAACGTCACAATTGCCATACCAAGTGACAAAATATAATGGTTTAAAATAAATTCGAGGTAACGATCCATAAGTGTTTTCTATAAAGTGAATAAAAAGAATTTGAAGTAACGGCGGTTGAAGTGTGTTGCTATAATGCCGTTTAACAACCGCTCGATTGCGCGAAATCATACCTTAATTTACGGCATTACCGTTATTTGAAAAAGGAAAAATCATGACACAACGTATTAAACCGTTAGTTTTACTAATTTTAGATGGATTCGGCTATTCACCAGAAACCGAAAATAACGCGATCGCATTAGCCAAAACACCGTGTTGGGATAAGTTGCAAAAAACGTATCCAATGACCTATTTGCAATGTTCTGGTCACGTTGTGGGTTTGCCCGACGGACAGATGGGGAATTCTGAAGTTGGGCATTTGCATATTGGTTGTGGACGCTATATTCCACAAGATTTTTCATTGGTAAATGATGCGATTGTGGATGGTAGTTTTTTTGATAATGCCGTTTTATGTAAAGCGGTAGACGAAGCGAAATCAAACGATAAAGCATTGCATATTTTAGGTTTACTTTCAGCAGGTGGTGTTCATAGCCACGAAGCACAAATTGCGGCGATGGTTGAACTTGCTGCAAAACGAGGACTTTCAAAAATTTATGTTCATGCGTTTTTAGACGGACGCGACGTGCCACCAAAAAGCGCAGCCAGTTCATTTACCTTTTTGGAAACTAAAATGCGTGAATGCGGTGCGGGAAAAATTGCGTCAATCACAGGACGTTTTTATGCGATGGA
>CAINDC010000227.1 GCA_903847275.1 uncultured Pseudomonadota bacterium | reverse complement strand
CAAATTTCGGTGCGCGTCTATTCTTTCGGATTCGCAGCTACCTCTCGTCGGCTAAAAAACAAGGTCACAATATGCTCGAGGCGTTAACTTCGTCTTTTCGTGGATGCCCTTTGATTTTGGTGGGGGGCTGAGTAGTTACGATTTTTTACAAAAAGAAGTCGAAAACGTTTATAAGTTAATCAAAAAAATTCGCGACTTTGCTCCATCTGGAGAAGACGTAGTCACTCCGCTAGTTGAGAAACTTGAGGTTGTTGCAAGTAATTGGGACAGAGTTGCTCAACCAATTCAATTAAATGCAAAAGCTCGTGGAATTGAACACGAAATGAGTAAAGAGCTTGCCTATTATTTACGAAATCTATCTATCGATTTATTCAATGAATATGACATGCTTTCGCATTCGCAACGTATCACCAATTTATTGCAGGAATTATTTGCTGAATTACCAGAAGTAGTCGAGCGCGTTGAGCAAGATGCCGACACACTTCGAGATATTTTCCAAAAACGATCACAACTTGAAAAACAGGCAAATGAATGGGCAAAAGACATTAGCTATAGCATTGAAATTGGGTTGATGTTCAAAGACACATTGCGTATTTCACCAAATGGCATTTCTTGGAAAAATAAAGCATATCCATTAGATACGATTACCAGAGTTAGGTGGGGAGGCGTTTCACAGTCAGTTAATGGCATACCAACTGGCACAACCTACACAATAGCTTTTGGTGATAATAAATCTGAAGCGATAGTTGGGTTAAAGAAAAAAGAAGTTTATGGGACGTTTATAGATAAATTATGGAAAGCGGTTTGTGTTCGTTTGATCGCTGATTTACTAGAGGTAATGAAAGCAGGGCAAGAAATTCGATTTGGTAACGCAGTATTTACAGATGATAGTGTCACGTTAATTAAACATAAGCTTTTTGGTGCAAACGAACCAGTTCGTTGTACATGGAATCAGGTGAATATATGGAATGCTGGGGGGGCATTTTGTCTAGGATCAAAAGACGATAAAAAAACCTATGTTGAATTGTCCTATATTTACACAGCAAACACGCACATATTAGAACAAGTAATTCGTATGGCATTTAAACAGCCAGGAATGCGTAGATTGAGTGACGTTTCCTGATTTGCATTCTCGGCTCAGATTCTCTCATACTGGTTTTCAACTTGTTATCTTTAACGTAAGAAATGATTATGTATTACAAAGCAGAAATTTCAGCAGGCTCTTTGATGCCTTTAGAAAGCCGTCGATTAGCGACTTTTTTATTAACATTCCCCGATGAAAAAACTTGGCGACACGCATTAGTGGAAGAAAACATTCTGCAAAAGAGAACTCCTTCTACTGCACTACGGCAAGCAAAACTAATTCGTGACCGATTAAATACGGTTGATGCTACTGCATTGGAGATGATTGCTAATCGAGAACAAGAAGTTTCAATTCAACTGTTATTTGTAGCCGCTCTCAAACATAGCCAACTTTTAGCAGATTTTATTGCCGATGTTTATATTCAACGCCAACGACAAATGGATTTAACTATTCAAACGAGCGATTGGGAAAACTTCCTTATTGATTGCACTAATAGAGATGCGTGTGTTGCTGAATGGTCACAATCAACGCACGCCAAATTATTTGAAGTTATCCGTCGGATTTTGGTTGAAACTAAGTATCTTGAAAACAGTCGAACAATGAAAATTACTCCTCAGTCGTTACATCCTGATGTTAAACGTTATTTAGTAAGTCACGAAGAATACGATTTAATCCGTTTATTGGAGCGCACTTAATGGCTTTGACTTTTGAAGAACGACTCAACCAAATTCTGCCAAAAATAAACTCACCTGACTTTCTCAACAGCAAAGGACTTGGAAACGAAATCGGTTTTTGGATATTTGATTATCCTGCCCAGCGTGAATTGGAAATGCGGGACTTTTTACACCACACCATTTTTCCAAACCTTGCTAAATCACAACCGCCAATTCGTATGGCAGAAGTTAATTTATTCAACCTTGTTATTGAGTTGCTTAGTGACCGTAAATTGCTTGATAAAGTTTTAGATATGCAACGCACAAAAGGTGATGAAGCCGTTTTAACCGCATTACGTCCCGTACTTAAAGAAGATAAATTAGCGGATAAATTGGTAGCAAATATGAACATCAATGACATCGACGTGTTAATTTTGCATGGTGTTGGCAGTGCTTATCCTGTGATACGAACTCATACGATGTTATCCGCATTACATCCGTTAATGAGGCAAGTGCCATTGCTCATGTTTTATCCAGGTAAATATGATGGACATTCATTACGCCTATTTAACCAATTATCTGAAGACCATTATTACCGTGCTTTTAGACTTGTACCAGAAGCCTAACCATTCATAAAAAGGGAAGTTTATGCAAATCAAAGAATTATTCATCAAACCGATTAACCGTCCAATTAACGGTGTTATTAAAGCCGACCAAACAGATTCTACTTGGCAAGAACTGGAAGAATACGTTGTCACTAAACAGCTCACCGAGTATTTTCGCCGTTTTTTTGATGCGTATTTAGCAGCAGAAGAAAAAGCGAATGACCCCACAATTACAGCAAGAATGGGCGTTTGGGTATCAGGATTCTTTGGTTCAGGTAAATCGCATTACATTAAAATCTTATCTTATTTGCTCGAAAACATTGATGCGGTTAATCCCGAAACTGGCGAACATAAACAAGCCATTGCCTTTTTTGATGACCGTAAAATCAAAGATTCGATGTTACTTGCTGACATTCAACGTGCGGTTAAAGGCACAGCCGATGTCATGTTGTTTAACATTGATGCTAAAGCTGATGCGAATTCGGAACGTGATGCAATTTTGCAGGTCTTCTTACGAGTATTTAATGAAAAACTAGGCTTTTGTGGTGATGCTCCGCATATTGCCGAAATGGAACGTTATTTAGTTTCTAAAAATGCTTATGAGCAATTTAAAGCCGCTTTCAAACTCAAAAATGGCAATGATTGGACAGCAGAGCGTGATGCAGTTGATTTCTTACGCGACGAAATTGTTACCGCATTAGCGCAATCGTTAGGCATGAGCGAAGAATCAGCAGGTCAATGGTTCGACAATGCTCGTGATAGTTACAGCATTAACATTGAAAACTTTGCTAAGTTGGTACGCGACTATCTCAAAACAAAACCCGATAATCACCGCGTTATTTTTCTAGTTGATGAAGTGGGGCAGTTTATTGGTGACAACACCCAACTCATGCTCAGTTTGCAAACTATCATCGAACAATTAGGCACATTGTGTAATGGTCGTGCATGGGTCATTGTTACGAGCCAAGAAGATATTGATGCTGCCATCGGTGAATCAAACAAATCCAAATCTCAAGATTTTTCTAAAATTCAGGCACGTTTTCATACCCGATTATCACTCGCCAGCTCTAATACTGATGAAGTTATCGGAGAGCGTTTATTGTCAAAGACCGAGCAAGCGCACGTTGTGTTGCGTGATACTTTTGCCGAAAAAGGCGACATTATTAACAACCAACTTTCGTTTTTAAGCGATGGCGTGAATTTACGCAGTTACAAAGACACTGCCGAATTTGTTGCGTATTACCCGTTTGCGCCTTATCAATTCCAGCTATTGCAAAAAATCTTTGAATCCATTCGCAAAGTTGGCGCAACTGGCAAACACTTATCGCGTGGTGAACGGTCATTGCTTGATGCTTTTCAATCAGCGGCAGTGCAATCGGCAGATAAATCAACCAATGCACTGATTCCACTTTATGACTTTTACCCTTCCATCGAAAGTTTTATTGATAGTGCCGTTAAACGTTCGATTGACCAAGCTCCTGATAATGACGCGCTTGAACCTTACGATACAAAACTGCTCAAAGCTCTGTTTTTAATTCGCTATATTTCAGAAACTATTAAGCCAAATATCGACAATTTAGCCACGCTTTGTGTTGATGAAATTGATGCCGACAAATTGATACTCAAACACCGCATTCAAGAATCGTTAGCTCGTTTGGAAAAACAACAACTGGTCAATCGTAACGGTGATTTGTGGTTTTTCTTAACCAATGAAGAACGTGATATTGCGCGAGAAATTGGACATGAAACAGTTTCACAATCAGACCGCAATAAACTTTTAGCAGAATTGATTTTTGAGGAAATCTTCAGGGGTCAAAATAAAGTTCGTCACAAAGATACCAAGTCGGATTACGACTTTAACCGCTATTTAGACGGTGCGCCGTTTAAAAATGTGATTGACAACGCCTTAACGTTAGAAATCGTTACGCCGCTGGGTGATGATTACGAAAAAATGGCGGAAGCAACTTGCATTATGAAAAGTTTGGAAGGTAAAGGTCGAACTATTATTCGTATGGCTGAAGGCAACAGATTGTACGAAGAAATGACTTTGTATTTACAGATTGAAAAATACATTGGCAGTCCAAAAGCTGACCAAGCGATTCTATCTCTTAAACGCATTTTAGCTGACCGAAAAGATGAAAACCGCGAACGAAAAATGCGTCTTGCACATCAATTAGAACAAGCGATGCTTACGGGTGAATTTTACGCACTAGGACAAAAACCAGAAATAAAATCGCCTTCAAATGGATTGGCGTTGTTTGATAACTTGGGCAATTATTTAATCACAAATACTTACTCTAAACTGACATTGCTCAAGCATCGTTGTCCTGATGCGAACGCAGAAATTAAAGCCGTTTTAACTTCTGATGATGTTGCTCAACGTTCAATGGACGCAAATAGTCCTGAATTGAATCCACTTGCACTTAACGAAGTGCGCCAGTATTTAGCGTTATCCGCGTCACAAGCACGAGTTTTACTCTCTGATGTAGTGGAACGTTACACAAATTACCCCTACGGCTGGAAACCTGAATCAGAAATTGTATTACTTGTTGCACGCTTGTTTATGGCTGGCGAAATTAAGTTAATGGTTGATGGCGGTGATATTGAACCGCGTGCGGCGATAGAGCCTTTAACAAAATCAGTTCACTTTAAACGTGTTGCCATTTTGAAACGTAAAACGGCTGACAGTAATTCGCTCAAACAAGCGCGTGATTTACACCGTGATTTATTTTCAAAACTGCCAAAAGATGACGAAGACGGTTTAACCGCTGATTACCGAGAATCCTTGCGTAACTGGTTAGATGAGCTAAAACTTTACAATGAAAAGGCATCACGTCCCAATTATCCCGCAAAGCCACTTATTGAAAAGGCTATTTCTCAAGTTGGAAAACAACTCGCCATTCGTGACAGCGTTGAATTTATTCAAGCGTTACTCACCAACAAAAATGATTGGTTAGATTTAGCCGATGATTTTCACGATGTCGGCAGTTTTTATAAAACCCAAGCCGCAACGTGGCAAAAAATGCTTGATGCGCTGAAAAACTTTGAAGATAACCGTGAAGCATTGCAACAAAATGTTAACGCCGTCACAGCTCTCAAAGAACTACACACTATTCGAGATAAAGAGGAGCCTTATGGTTTAGTCAGTCGCATTGATGGCTTGTTAGCAACGGTTGAAAAAATTAACGAAGAACTTGCTGCACAGGAACGCGAAATTGCGCTAACGACAATTAACCAAAAATTGGCAGAAATCGAAAACCAGCTTTCTACCATTAAAGCCGATGCCGATTTACGCAATAAAGCTCTGCATCCAATGCAACAACTCAAAATCAATGTTGCGTCACAAAATAGCATTCCGCAAATTCATTATCTGGCGAATAACGCAGGGACGGCGTTAGATAATGCAACGGATTTAATTATTGAAACGATGCGGAAGTTGGCGGAAGCCCAAACAAAAGCCACTCCCGATACGGTGACACCTGTTGAAGTTGTGACACAAAAAGCCCCGCAAAAAATCATCGCTCGTAATTATGCAACTAAAGCCTATTTAGAAACTGAAAATGATGTGGATGTTTATTTAGCGAAATTGCGCCAAGAGTTATTAGCTGTGTTGAAAGATGGGAAGAAAGCGAGGATTGAATAGCAATTTATAACAAATTTGTTACAATAAACAAATGAATTACAAAATTGATTATTACAATGAAAAAGTTAAGCAACAAGTGATGTCGTTACCAAAAGGCATTCTCGCGGATTACTTACATCTAACTGATTTGATTGAAAATCATGGGGCGGATTTGAAAATGCCAATGTCACGACCGATGGGAAATGGCTTATTTGAATTACGTCCAAAAGGTAGTGAAGGTATTGGTCGTGTATTTTACTGCACACAAGTTGGACAAGTTCTTGTGATTTTGCACAGCTTCGTTAAGAAAACAAATGAAACGCCAGCCACTGAATTAGAAATTGCAAAACGACGATTAAAAGAGGTTAAAAATGGATAACGATACGTATCAACCTGTTCCACATGACGCAGCTTTCCGTGAACAACTTTTGAGTGACCCAGAAGTAAAAGCCGCTTTTGATGCTAGTTCAGCTAAATACTCCGTTCTAAATGCCATATTGACAGCACGACGTGAAGCAGGTCTAACACAAACCGAAGTCGCGGCAAGAATGGGAACAAAACCTTCAGCAATCGCACGATTAGAAAGTGCCTTGGCATCAGGCAAACATTCACCGTCAATAGATACCTTGCATAAATACGCGACAGCGGTAGGCAAAACACTAGAAGTTCGCCTAGTCTAACTTCATTCACTTTCACACAAAGGACTGCCAGATGAACAAAGCCCTACTCAAAAACTACGCTCCACAAGCTCGTCAAGATTTCATTGCCGCTGTGATTGCACGCGCACAACGTATTGGCATCACAGAAAAAGGCATTTCAACTACTGAAAAAAGCGGTGATTCCGTCATTATTGATGGTCAAGCGTATCCCGCAAAATTCGCGCAGAAACGCGACAAACTTGTGGCTCGCATTGAAAAAGATGGCTTTTCACAAACGATGGAAGCCGTTGCTTATACTTGGTTTAACCGTTTTGCCGCGTTGCGTTATTTGGAAATTCACGACTATTTGCCACATGGTCATCGCGTACTTTCGAGTAAAGACGGCGTTATTCCTGACATTCTTACCCATGCCGCAGAAATTGCTCAAAATGGTGATTTAACGGATTTAAACGCCGCCGAAGTTATCGACATGAAGTTGGCTGGCGATAAAGACGGCGAACTTTACCGTTTAATGCTCCTCGCGCAATGCAACACGTTGTCTAATTCCATGCCGTTTTTGTTTGAGAAAATCGACGACGAAACCGAATTATTATTACCTGATAATTTGTTGCTCACCGATTCCGTGATTGCAAAATTAGTCTCCGCGATTCCTGAAGAAGACTGGCAAGAAATCGAAATTATCGGCTGGCTGTATCAGTTTTACATCAGCGAGAAAAAAGACGCAGTCATTGGCAAAGTCGTCAAAAGTGAAGATATTCCCGCCGCGACGCAATTATTCACGCCAAATTGGATTGTGAAATACTTGGTGCAAAACAGCGTCGGGCGTTTGTGGTCAATGGCAAATCCTGATTCCAATTTGAAACAACAATGGGATTATTACATCGAACCCGCCGAGCAATCGTCCGAAGTGCAAGCGCAGTTGAATGAATTGATAAACAAACGACTGGCGGAAACGGAATAGGAACAAACCATGTTAGTAGAATTACAGCCTCAATTTGACGAAGTTTTACAACCGTTTGGCAATCATGCCGTCGAGTTTTTCTTAGCCGCGAGTTTATACCATGCGCGAAAAATCAGTTTTGCCAGTGCCGCTCATATCGCAGGATTGAGTTTTGATGCGTTCCGATACCGCTTAGAAGAGCATTTTAATCAAGGTTTTTTAATGGCTGATGAATGCGTATTGGAAGATTTTGCAACCGTCGATAATCTGGTTTTATGAAAATCGTTTTAAACACCAGTCCGATTATTTTTCTCGGCAAAATTAACTGCCTTCATTGGTTGGAAAGTTGTGCGACTGAAATTATCGTTCCCAAAAATGTCGTGCTTGAATTAGGTGATTACTCGTTACCGTCTTTTATCCAGGTCGAAACGTTATCAATGGTTGGGTTTGCGTATGTCAAAGGCGCAATCGGTCGTTTGCATGAAGGCGAATTGTCCGCCATCGTTTTAGCGCAAGAATTATCAGCCGATTTTGTGATCTTAGATGATTTACTTGCAAGGCAAAAAGCCCAACATTTAGGGCTGAATGTGATGGGAACGCTCGGATTGTTATTGCTCATGGGTAAAAAAGGATTACTCACAAATCAAAAAATTTGGGATTACATCGGCGATTTGACCCAACAACACGGAATGTATTTGTCACCCAAGATTATTGAGCAATTACGAGAAAAATTGTCCATCGTCGCGCAAACCCATTAAAGAATTAGGAAAAATCATGCTAAACCCCGAAACCCTAAAAATCCTCGACCCCGCCTGCGGCTCTGGTCACATTTTGGTTGAAGCCTACGACATTTTAAAAGACATCTATTTAGAACGCGGCTACCGTTTGCGTGATATTCCCCGTTTAATTTTAGAAAAAAATCTTTATGGTTTAGACATCGACGACCGCGCCGCTCAACTCGCAGGTTTCGCGCTGCTCATGAAAGCCCGTGCCGATGACCGCCGCATTTTGGAGAATCCACCGACGTTGAACATTTTGGCGTTAAGCGAAAGTGGCGAGTGGCAAGCTCCCAGCAACAGCAAAGCTCTCGCGCCGTATTTCGACCAACTCATCACGCTTTTCAAACACGCCAAAACCTTCGGCTCGCTGATTCAAATTCCGTCCGATTTAGCAGCGCAACTCCCCGCGCTCGAAGCCCATTTGCTCGAAATCAGTCAGCAAGGCGATTTGCTCGACCAACTTGATGCGATGAATCTGTTGCCGCTCGTAGCGCAAGCCCACATTTTAGCGATGAAATTCGATGCCGTTGTCGCCAATCCGCCGTATATGGGTGGAAAAGGCATGAACGGCGCGTTAAAAGACTTTGCAAAAAAACACTTTCCCGATAGCAAATCCGATATGTTTTCAATGTTCATGGAACGTTGCCAAGATTTTGGAAATGACGCGGCAAGTTTGTCTTTTGTTACGCCTTACGTTTGGATGTTCATTTCGTCTTATGAAGGAATCCGCACAAAATTATTGAACAATGCAACGCTTCAATCTTTGATTCAACTTGAATACAACGCCTTTGAACCCGCTTGCGTTCCTGTTTGTACGTTTATCGTTGGCAAAACTCACATTCCAAATTACATAGGCAGTTACATTAAATTATCGGATTTTAAAGGACACGAAAACCAAGCTCCCAAAACATTAGAAGCCATTAAAAATCCAAACTGTGGCTGGTTTTACAACGCAAAACCCGATGATTTCAAGAAAATTTCAGGTAGTCCTGTGGCTTATTGGATTGGCGAAAATATGCGAAAGGCTTTTGATAATGGAATCAAATTAGAAAAATACGCAAAGCCCGTTGTTGGATTACAAACTGGAGATAATGAAAAATTTATTCGATATTGGAATGAGGTCGATTTTAATCAAATTGGATTTAATTTTTCCAATTCAGAAGATGCAAAAAATAGTGAAAATCGTTGGTTTCCATATACAAAAGGCGGTGAATTCAGAAAATGGTACGGCAATAATTTATGGATTATTGATTGGAAAAATGACGGAGAAGAAATAAAAAATCACGCAAGTTCACGTCCTCAAAACAGAGAAAAGTATTTTAAAGAAAACATTGCATATTCAAATATAAGTTCTGGAAGTTTTGCATCAAGATTTACAGAAAAGGGATTTATTTTTGACCAAAAAGGTTCAATGTTTTTTGATGAAACTCTAAATGGAACAAAAATAGTTGCGTGTTTTTTGCATAGTAATTGCGGAACATCACTTTTAAAACTTATGTGTCCAACGCTTGATTTTAATCCTGGAACATTATCGAATTTACCTGTTTTATTGCCTGATTTGTCTGCTATCGACAAAGTGTTTAATTCATCTGTTGAAATAGCAAAAACCGACTGGAACAATTACGAAACCTCATGGGATTTCACCGAAAACCCGCTGATTCGCCAAAAACAACCCACCTTAAAAGCCGCTTTTGAGCAATGGCAAACGCAAAACCGCGCCGCCATCGACGAAATGAAACGCTTGGAAGAAGAAAACAACCGCCTGTTCATCGAAGCCTACGGCTTGCAAGACGAATTGTCGCCCGACGTGCCAGAAGAACAAATCACGTTGGTTCGCGCTGACCGCGAAAAAGACAGCGTGCGCCTGATTTCGTATGCGATTGGCTGCATGATGGGGCGTTACGGGTGCGATTAAAAGTGTGGGGGAATTCCATAACAGTTACGCCGCGACTGAACTACTCCAGTATTCTTGCCAATCATCATTGGCTCTAACAACTCGAAGCCT
>CAINDC010000226.1 GCA_903847275.1 uncultured Pseudomonadota bacterium | reverse complement strand
AATAATGACCTGTGTATATTCTTTCAATTCATCGTTTGGCAATTCCAAATCCAATAATTGCGCTGCACCACGCAAACCACCTAATGGATTTTTAATTTCATGCGCCAACCCTTGAACCATCAAACGAGCAGTATTTTGTTGAGCGTGCAGTTGTTCTTCTTGCAAAATCCGAAGACGATTATCAATCGGCACTAATTCGACAATCATGTCACCCGCGAATTTTTCAGAATCTGAAGTGATGCTCACATTCACAAAAACGCTGTGATTACCGATACGATTTAATTCTAGCGCGTAATCAATCAACGATTCTCCCGCCGCGCGGCAATGTTTTAAATTGCTGACAAACGCCGCATCGGATAATTTAAACAATTGCTCGGCTGAAATTCCCACCAATTGCCGCGCACTATCTGCCAATATAATCTCCGCTGCCGTGTTCAAATAACACAACTTCAAATCAGCATCGAACAACAAAACAGCGGTATTCAAATTATCCAACAGGTGTTTGTACATAATTTAAGCCAGAGTTTGAATGTGTGAAATAGCACGTTCCAAACGCGCCACCGTTTTTTCTCTGCCCAATAATGAAAGCGTAATATCAATCGACGGCGAAACGCCTGAACCACAAATTGCTACGCGCAACGGTTGCGCGACTTTTCCCAAACCTAATTCTAGTGTTTCGGCGGTATTTTTAACCACATCATGCAAGGCTTCTTTTTCCCAATTTTGAAGCTGTGCAAACGCATTTTTTAGATGCGTTAAAACGTTGTCGCTGCCTGCTGAAAATGCTTTTTTCGCGGATTTTTCTTCATAATTTTCAAATTCGCGATAAAAATAAATACTCGCGTTTGCCATTTCCACCAACGTTTTAGAGCGTTCGCGTTGCGCTTTAATTAAATCTGTTAAATCTACTTTTTCATTTGCAGCATCAATGCCCAATTGCGCCAAATGCCAAACCAAATGCGGCACGATTTCAGCCAGTTCGCCGTGCATCAAATAATGGTGATTCAACCACAATAATTTTTCCATGTTGAACGTGGAAGCCGCGCCATTCACGTTTTTGAGGTCGAAAAATTCAATCATTTCGTCGATTGAAAAAATCTCTTGATCGCCGTGTGACCAACCCAAACGCACCAAATAATTCAACAACGCTTGCGGCAAATAACCTTCGTCGCGGAACTGCATCACGCTGACTGCGCCGTGACGTTTCGATAATCTCGCGCCGTCCGAACCCAAAATCATCGGCAAATGCGCGTATTCTGGCAACGGCGCATTTAACGCATTCAGAATGTTAATTTGGCGCGGCGTGTTATTGATATGGTCGTCGCCCCGAATAACGTGCGTAATGTTCATGTCCATATCATCAACGACCACGGTTAAATTGTAGGTTGGTGAGCCGTCAGTACGCGCAATCACCAAATCGTCGAGTTCTTTATTCGCAACGGTAATGTCGCCTTTCACCAAATCAGCAATCGTAATCGCGCCATCCATCGGCGTTTTAAAACGCACCACGGTTTTGTCACTTTGCGGTTTATTCGCGTCGCGACATTTACCGTTGTAACGCGGTTTTTCTTTTGCCGCCATTTGTTGTTCGCGCAAAATTTCTAATTCTTCTTTGCTGCAATCGCAATAATAAGCGTGACCCGTTTCGAGTAATTGCCCAATAATTTCTTTGTAACGCGGAAAATTATGCGTTTGAAAAGTCGGTTCGGTATCGTAATTCAAACTGAGCCATTCCATACCGTCAAAAATCGCTTGTACCGATTCTTGCGTTGAACGTTCTAAATCGGTGTCTTCGATTCTTAAAATAAATGTGCCGTTATGTTTGCGAGCATAAAGCCATGAAAATAAGGCGGTTCGTGCGCCACCAACGTGTAAATAACCTGTTGGGCTTGGCGCAAATCGTGTTGTAACTGTCATTGTAAAAACTCAAAAAAATGAAAATCAAAAAGAAAGTGTGAGCCGCAAATCCGCGCCAACGTGTCGCACGTCGCGCCATTGCAGCATTTTTTTATCCGTCATCGATTGTAATTCGGGCAAGGTAAACGCACCACGTCCTTTGTCACCCAACACGCACGAAGCCTTGTAAATTAACCATTCATCCACTAAATCCGCTTCAAGTAATGCGCCATTCAAAATTGCACCCGCTTCGACAAAGACGTTGTTTATTTCTTGTGTGGCTAAAAAATTCATCACGGCGAGCAAATCCAAACGTCCATTTGATTCAGGCAAAACGTGAACCTCAAAACCTGCTTGTTTTAAAACAGTAGATTTTTGTTCATTCGTCGAACACGTTAAAACTAAAATTCGTCCGTCAAATTTTGCCATTTGCGAATCGAGCGGCATTTGTAAATTAGAATCCAAAACCACGCGAATCGGTTGCACGATTGGGAAATCAACGCGAGCATTCAATGACGGATTATCAATTAAAATCGTTCCGATTCCAGTGAGAATTACCGAGCTTTCTGCCCGAAATAAATGCACATCCGCGCGGGCTTCTGGCGACGTAATCCATTGACTTTCGCCATTCGCCAAAGCCGTTTTACCGTCCAAACTCATTGCAATTTTGCTAATCACAAACGGACGATTTCTAATCATTCGTGAAATAAAACCACGATTTAACTTTTCAGCATCTGCGCGTAAAACGTCACAAGCAATTTCAATTCCAGCGGCTTGGCAACGTTCCAAACCACGCCCTGAAACCAACGGATTCGGGTCACGCATTGCTACAACCAGCCGTTTAATTCCTGCCGAAATTAGTGCATCGCAACACGGCGGCGTTTTACCGTGATGGCTACAAGGTTCTAGTGTAACGTAAGCTGTCGCGCCACTTGTATCTTCCGTTGAATTTTTTAAGGCGTTAATTTCAGCGTGTGCTTGTCCTGCTCTTTCGTGAAAACCTTCGCCAATAATTCGTCCATCTTTTACCAATACACAACCAACACGCGGATTTGGATCAGTGGTGAAACGTCCTTTTTCTGCGAGTTTTAACGCCCGCGCCATAAATTCTAAATCAGTATTCATAATCAATAATGAGTGGGGCGTGATCAGAAAAACGCTCATTTTTGTAAATACTGACGGCTTTAACTTTGTGTTGAAGTGACGCGCTAATAATTTGGTAATCAATGCGCCAACCGACATTTTTTGCCCACGCTTCGCCACGATTTGACCACCAAGTGTATTGTTCAGCTTCTTGATTCACTACTCGAAACGCATCAAACCATTTATCATCTGAAAACACATTATCAAGCCATGCGCGTTCTTCAGGTAAAAAGCCTGAGTTTTTTTGGTTGCCACGCCAATTTTTTAAATCAATCTCTTTGTGAGCAATGTTCCAATCACCGCAAATAATCGTGTCACGTCCATTTTTTGAAATTTCGTCCAAATAGGTTTTGAAACGCGTTAAAACAGAAAACTTAAAATTTTGTCGTTCTTCACCTGAAGATCCAGAAGGTAAATACAACGAAATCACGCTTAAATTGCCAAATCGTGCTTCGATAAAACGCCCTTCACGGTCTATGTCTTCAATATCTAAACCATAAATAACTTCATCTGGCTTCGTTTTGCAATAAAGTGCGACACCACTGTAGCCTTTCTTTTCGGCATCGTGATAAAAGCAATGATAGGGCGCGGGGCAAAAAGTTTCATCAAGTTGTGAGATTTGCGCTTTGGTTTCTTGAATACACACCACATCGGCATTTTGCAACACTAGCCACTCAAAAAAACCTTTTCGTTGTGCAGAACGAATGCCGTTTGTATTAGCTGTAATAATACGCATAAAAGTTTGAATCCATTGCGAAATGTGAGTTAAGTCCGTAAAATAAGCATTTTTAATATCAACCGCCCGTTGTGGGCAATGCGAAAAATCATGAAACCAGAAATTCATCCTAATTATAAACAAATTACCGTCACTTGTGGTTGCGGTAATACTTTTGTGACCGGTTCTGCGTTGGCTAAAGACTTAAACATCGAAGTTTGCTCTTCTTGCCATCCTTTTTACACAGGGAAACAACGCGTTGTAGACACAGCTGGTCGTGTTGATAAATTCAACAAAAAATTCGCGAGATAATTTTTTTATCCACAAAAAAGCCGATACGTTTTTTGCGTATCGGCTTTTTTTATGCGTGACGTTTTAGTCGTCCTTCGGTTCTTTTGCACGACGCGAGGTTGAACTCATGCGCTTTTTATCTTTATCTCTTGGTTTATTGTCGTCGAATTTCAACGTTTTACGACCTTCCGATTTGCTTTCAGATTTACCGCCACCTGATACGCTTGAAATGTTCAATAATTGTCCCGCCACACGCACTTTGCGTAATTCGTTTAACAATTCTTTGGGCATTCCAGCGGGTAATTCCACGGTACTGTAATCTTCTTCGATACGAATTCGCGCAATGTGTGCGCCGTCGATTCCCGTTTCATTGGCAATTGCACCGACAATGTTGCCAGGTTTTATGCCATGTGCATTACCGACTTCAATACGGAAAGTTTCCATTTCGATATTTGATGCACCGAAATCACGTCTTGCAGGACGACGTTCACCACGATCACTTGATTCACGTCTTGGCCGTTCATTTCTGTCGCCCCGTCCACGAGAATCGTCACGACGTGGGCGATCATCACGTTCGCGATCACGTTCCGACACTTTTTTAGGCGGAGACATTAACAATGGTTCATCACCTTGCACCAATTTCGCTAATGCCGCACCAATTTCTAAGGCAGTAACATCATGCTCAGTTTCATATTGTTGAATTAACTGAACAAAGAAACTTAATTCTTCCGCTGCTAACGTATCGGTAATGTTTTGTTTAAAGCGTGCGATACGTTTGTTGTTAATAATTTCAGTCGATGGCAAGCCCATCTCTTCAATTTTTTGTTTTGTTGCACGTTCGATATTGGCAAGTAATTTACGTTCACGCGGTGCAATGAACAAAATTGCGTCACCTGTACGACCCGCACGACCTGTACGACCAATACGATGTACATACGATTCCGTATCGTAAGGAATATCGTAATTTAAAACGTGGGTAATTCTGTCTACATCCAAACCACGCGCGGCAACGTCCGTCGCAATCAAAATATCGAGTTTGCCATTTTTTAAATGGTTAATCGCACGTTCACGCAAGTTTTGCGACATATCACCGTTAATCGCGGCTGCCGAATATCCACGCGCTTCTAATTTTTCAGCGAGTTCAATCGTTGCAGTTTTGGTTCGCACGAAAATAATCATGCCATCAAAAGTTTCGGCTTCCAAAATGCGCGTCAACGCATCGAGTTTGTGAACGCCGCTCACCAACCAATAACGCTGACGGATATTTTCAGCTGATGCCGTCGTCACTTTAATCGTAACGTGTTCAGGTTTGTTGAGATATTTTTCGGTGATTTTACGAATCACGCTTGGCATTGTTGCAGAGAACAACGCAATCTGACGATTTTCTGGCGTTTGTTCTAAAATCCATTCCACGTCATCAATGAAGCCCATGCGTAACATTTCGTCAGCTTCATCTAAAACTAAGAATTTCAAATTGGTCAACGACAACGTATTTTTTCGCATGTGATCTATCACACGACCAGGCGTACCAACGACAACATGTGCGCCGCGTTTCAATGAGCGTAATTGCGTGCTGTAATCTTGACCGCCGTAAATCGGCAATACATGAAAATCTTTAATATGTGACGCATAACGCTGAAACGCTTCTGCTACTTGAATCGCTAATTCACGAGTAGGTGCTAAGACTAAAACTTGTGGGTCTTTTTGTTTCAAATCAATGCGAGACAAAATAGGTAATGCGAACGCGGCAGTTTTACCTGTACCAGTTTGCGCTTGACCTAAAACGTCTTTGCCATCGAGAATAAATGGGATTGTTTGAGCTTGAATTGGTGATGGGGTTTCATAACCAACTTCTTTAAGTGATTTAAGTAAAGGTTCAATAATTCCTAAGTCACGGAATGACAATGGAGTTGTTTCTTCAGACATGATTTACCTGTTGTAAATTTTAAGAATGCGCGAATTGCGCGGGGATAATATTTGTTTTGATGTTTGAATTATAACGCATTTACGCGGTAGCGGTTATCTTATCTTTGTAAAATGGATTGTCGAGCATTGTACTGACATTGCGACATAAATAACAACCAAGACGAGTATCCCTCTTTACCCCCAAAATTAAGACAGATTTTAGCCATCTAATTTTCCATTTCCCTATTCCTTTTACACACTTCTTATGCGATGTTAGACTTACGCGCATAATTTATGGTCTTTTTTAACTTCATTTTTAAGTAAACTTACATGGATAATTTCGATTCCACTCAAAATAGTTTAGTTAGTGTTCACAACTTAACGTTTTCCCGTGGCGAAAAGAAAATTTTTGATGATATTTCACTCGAAATTGAGCGTGGCAAAATCACCGCAATAATGGGACCGAGCGGAACAGGTAAAACTACGTTATTGAAAGTCATTGGTGGACAACTTTTTCCTGCAAAAGGTTCGGTGACGGTAAATGGGCGTAATGTTCATCATTTGAAACGTGACGAACTTTATACTTTGCGAAAACGCATGGGAATGTTATTTCAAAGTGGTGCATTACTGACAGATATGAACGTGTTTGATAACGTCGCTTATCCTGTTCGTGAGCATACGCATTTACCCGAATCAATGATTCGCTCGTTGGTATTGATGAAATTAGAAGCGGTCGGTTTGCGCGGCGCACGCGATTTAATGCCGAATGAATTATCGGGCGGCATGGCGCGACGAGTGGCATTAGCGCGAGCTATTGCCTTAGACCCCATGATGATAATGTACGACGAACCATTTACAGGACAAGACCCGATTTCAATGGGCGCGTTGGTGTTGTTGATTAAATCATTAAATACAACGTTAGGCTTAACCAGCATTATTGTTTCCCATGATGTTCACGAAACACTCGCGATTGCAGATTACATTTATGTACTTTCAGAAGGTAAAGTTATCGGCAAAGGGTCGCCAGAAGAAATCAAGCAATCGTCGTCCGAATGGGTTCAGCAATTCATGAATGGCGCGGCAGATGGTCCTGTGCATTTTCATTATCCAGCAAAAGAATATATGGACGATTTACTTCATTCTGACAAACCATTTAAGCCATTATCTTCACGCCAACGTCCACCAAGTGACAGGCACGCTAAACGGAAACGGTATTCGTAATGGAATTTTTTAGATATTTGGGCGCAGGTACTCGCGAAAGTTTTACTAAACTTGGACGCGGCAGCTTTTTCCTCATCAGTATTTTAGCGGGCATTTCGAGCGTTTGTGTTCGCCCACGTTTATTACTTAAACAATTACATTCGGTTGGCGTATTGTCATTTTTGATTATTACCATTTCAGGCTTATTTGTCGGCATGGTTTTAGGTTTGCAAGGCTTCTACATTTTGTCGCGTTTTGGCGCAGAAGAAACCTTAGGCGTGATGGTTGCCACTTCGTTGGTGCGTGAACTTGGTCCTGTCGTTGCGGCGTTATTATTCGCAGGTCGAGCAGGTTCGGCATTGACCGCAGAAATAGGTTTAATGAAAGCCACCGAACAATTATCGGGCATGGAAATGATGGCGATTGACCCGATTAAACGCATTATTTCACCGCGCTTTTTGGCGGGATTTTTGTCTATGCCTTTACTTGCTGCATTATTTAGCGCAGTAGGAATTATTGGCGGACAAATGGTTGGCACAGGCTTATTAGGCGTGGATGACGGCGCGTATTGGTCTCAAATGCAAGCCAATCTCGATTTTCGCGGCGACATCGTTAATGGCGTAATCAAAAGTATCGTATTTGGTTTTATTACATCATGGATAGCACTATTTGAAGGTTACGACGCAATTCCGACTGCCGAAGGTGTAAGTCGCGCCACCACTCGAACCGTTGTGAATTCGGCGTTTAGTATTTTAGGATTAGATTTTATTTTGACCGCGCTTATGTTTGGAGATAATTGAGTTATGCAGCACACCCACACTCAAGACACGTTAGTTGGATTATTTGTTGCCACTGGAATTGCCAGTTTATTTTTTTTAGGTTTACAAGTTAGTAATTTAAGTTCGTTTTCACATGGAAATACTTATGAAATTACCGCACGTTTTTCAAATTCGGGCGGATTAAAAGTGAAATCGGCTGTTTCCGCCGCTGGCGTAAAAATTGGTAGTGTAAAAGCGATTACTTTTGACCAAAAAACTTACGAATCCGTTGTAAAAATGGATATTGATGCTCAATACAAAACATTACCCGACGATAGTTCCGCAAGCGTTTATACCGCTGGATTATTGGGTGAACAATATGTCAGCCTCGATGGTGGCGGTTCAGATGAGTATTTGAAAAATGGCAGCAAAATTGAAATCACCAACTCGGCATTGGTATTAGAAAAAGCTCTCGGACAATTCTTATTCAAATCCGCTGAAGAAAAAAAAGCCCCTCCTTCGCCCACGAATGATAAAAAAGGTAAAAAATGAGTAGTAAATTGAACATCGTTTCCAAAGGCAACGGACGGTGGTTGATTCACGGTGAACTTACTTTTGCCAGCATTCATGGAAAATTTATTGAATCCCCACCTTTTTTGCGTGGTGGAAAAAATATCATTTTAGATTTCGCTCAAGTCACAAATACCGACAGCGCAGGGCTTGCATTGATGATTGAATGGATAAAAATTACACGCCACTACCGTATACAATTGCATTTTAAAAACGTGCCGACACAATTGCTCAATTTAGCTAAACTCAGCGGGTTGGATAAAACCCATTATTTTTCACTCAAACTAAATAAAACAACCTAATTCATGGATAAATTGATTATTACTGGCGGCGCACGACTTGATGGCGAACTACGAATTTCAGGGGCAAAAAATGCCGCTTTGCCTATTTTAGCAGCGACGTTGTTATCGCACGCGCCTGTGAGCATCGGCAACGTTCCGCATTTGCACGACATTACCACAACGATGGAATTACTCGGTCGGATGGGCGTGGGTTTGACGGTTGACGAGAAAATGAACATTCAAGTCGATACCAGCACGATTAACAGTTTTGTTGCGCCTTATGAATTAGTGCGGACAATGCGAGCATCGATTTTAGTGCTTGGACCTTTGTTGGCGCGATTCGGTGAAGCACACGTTTCGTTGCCAGGTGGTTGTGCGATTGGTTCGCGTCCTGTCGATATTCACATCAATGGGCTGATTCAAATGGGTGCAGACATTAACCTCGAAGGCGGTTTTATTCATGCAAAAGCGAAACGCTTGAAAGGTTGTCGTTTGATGTTAGAACAAATTACCGTGACAGGAACTGAAAACTTGTTAATGGCGGCGGTTTTAGCGGAAGGCACCACCATTATGGAAAATGCCGCGAAAGAACCAGAAGTCACAGATTTGGCGCATTTCTTAAATAAAATGGGCGCGAAAATTACGGGTATTGGCACGGACGTTTTAACTATTGAAGGCGTAGAAAAATTAGGTGAAACAACGGTACATCACAATATCGTGCCTGACCGAATCGAAACAGGAACATATCTTTGCGCGGCGGCAATTACTGGCGGACGAGTGAAATTGAAAGACACGCGCCCAGATTTGTTGGACGCAGTTTTAGCGAAATTGGTTGAAGCGGGTGCAGAAATTACCACGGGTGAAGATTGGATTGAACTGAATATGCACGGCAAACGTCCAAAAGCTGTTTCTGTTCGCACGTTGCCTTATCCAGCTTTTCCGACCGATATGCAAGCCCAATTTTGTGCGATGAATGCTGTTGCTGAAGGCGTTGGCATTGTGACGGAAACGGTTTTTGAAAATCGTTTTATGCACGTTAATGAATTGCAACGCATGGGCGCAGATATTCGCCTCGAATCGAATACCGCGATTTGTACAGGTGTGAAAAAATTAACTGGTGCACCCGTGATGGCAACCGATTTACGCGCTTCAGCTAGTTTGGTGATTGCCGCATTGGTGGCAGAAGGCGATACCGTTGTCGATAGAATTTATCATATCGATCGCGGTTACGACCACATCGAAGAAAAATTAGCACAACTTGGTGCGACCATTCGTCGTGTACCGAAATAAGGCGGTTACGATGATTACCATTGCAGTTTCAAAGGGGCGGATTTATGAAGAAGCCTTGCCGTTGTTGGCGAAAATGGGCATTTCACCGATTGATGACCCCGAAACCAGTCGAAAATTGATTTTATCCACCACCCGCGACGATGTTCAACTCGTGATTATTCGCGCCACCGACGTGCCAACCTTTGTGGAATATGGCGCGGCGGATATGGGCATCGCGGGAAAAGATGTGTTGATTGAACACGGTGCAGAAAATTTGTATGAACCGTTGGATTTAAACATTGCCCGTTGCAAATTGATGACGGCGGCTCACAAAGATGCGCCTGCGATTTCGGGACGGGTTCGCGTGGCGACAAAATACGTCACGATTGCTCAACAGTATTTTGCGAGTTTGGGCGTTCAAGCCGAAATTATTAAACTTTACGGTTCGATGGAACTTGCGCCGCTCGTGGGTTTGGCGGATTGCATTGTCGATTTAGTCGATACGGGCAATACGCTTCGAGCCAATAATTTAGAGCCGCGCGAGTTAATTATGAATATCAGTTCGCGTTTGGTCGTGAACAAAGCCTCGATGAAAATGAAAAATGCGGTGATTGCGGATTTGTTGGCGCAGTTTGAACAGGTTTTGGCAGAAAACGATTAAAAGCTAAATTCACAAAAAAGCCGCCATTGAAAATCAATTCAATGGCGGCTTTTCTTTTCGTGTCTTACTAAAAATAGTGGGTCAAAAATGTTTTATATTTTTATGATTTTTCTTTTGCCGTTTTCTGCTTTAGTTTTTAATAATCCAATTTTTGATAAAAATTCATTGAATCCAGCGCGGGGAGATGAAGAGCTGACGGAGTTTAAAAATAGGTCTGGTCTTGGAATGTTCGTGCTAGTAATGGTCGCCATTCTTCTCGAATGGTTTTCCGTGTGGCAAAGAGTAATTTTAATTGCGCTAGCGGTGTACTCTACACTTTGTGCTTTTAATTATATTTACGAAAAAAAGGGACTGTTCGGCTTATTTGTCGGAATAGTTATGTTTGCCACGCCTTTTGTAGCATGGAACTATCAATGGATTTTGTTGTTTCTATCTGTGATCTCTAAAATCAATCTTGTCAATCTTGGAACGGTAGTTTCTGTTTTTGTGATTGATTTTGTGATTGGTGCTGTAATTATTTATGGGATCGTTCGTATTCTTATTTTCACTTATGAGTCAATTTCTAATGTGACATTTGAATCAAACAACCCTACTGGTTCGTTCGGTGAATATATGACGCAACTTACTCTTGTTTTTTTGGGGTTGTTATTGCTAATTGGTTTTTTCGTCAGTAACCCGAGGTAATTTCACATAAAAATAAAAAATCTGTTTTTTTATTTTGGCGAAGGTATTGATAAAAAAAACGCATTATTTATAACTAATTGATATTAAATTAAAATTTAATGCAAAAACACGATTATGCACCCCGCTCAATGTGGGTTTAAAATCATCAATTACCAATTTTGTATAAAATTAGCTTACCTGCATTGGTTTGTAGGGACTATCGAAATAATAATCTAAATATCGTGCCGTGATTTAGTTCATCTAATTTTGAATCGATTAAAACATGCCCTTTTGAACGATGCACAATCTCACTCACAGCAAATAATCCCAATCCAGTACCTTCCCCATTTACTTTGGTCGTGAAGAAAGGAGCAAAAATTTGGCTAATAATCTCTGGAGGTATTCCTGTTCCACTATCAGCAACGCTTAATTCAATAAATTCACCTTCAATCGCTTCTGCACACGATATACAAAAAGCTTTCACATCTTTCGCTATTTTCAATGAAATGGTAATAGTTCCACCATATTCTTTCATTGCATCACGCGCATTCACCGCCAAATTCGTGAGAATTTGATGTAAATCCATGGAATCAATTTGGATAATTTCATTGCATTCAAATGCCACTTGTAACTTTATTTTTTTCGTCAACGCAGGTTGTAACATTATCAATACTTCATCAATGACTTCTGTTGTTGGTTTGACCTCTATATTTTCATTTACATCATGTTGACGGCAATAAGACATCATTTTTCTAATTAACGCGACAGCTCTTTGCCCCGCTTCATCTATTTTTTTAACATTTTGTTCAAATTCTATTTTTGATTCACTGACAATATCTGTATCTATGTCTTCACTAATGAGCAAATTCAGTTCGTTATAGCCCAGCATACATGACAAAATATTATTAAAATCGTGAGCAATCCCTGCTGTCATTTGCCCAATACTATCTAATTTTTGCATGTGCTTAACTTGTAGATACAACAAATCATTTTGCTTAGTAGAATTTTCAAGTTGAATTTCGGCTTTTTCTTTATCAATAATGAATTGCTCTGTGCAAGATTTCCAAGATTCTTTTTCCACATCATAACTACGCTTGATTTTAATGTGGTTGCCAACTCGTTTTTTAACAACATCTAAATTGAAAGGCTTATGAATGTAATCGATTGCTCCTAATTCCAAGCCGTATACCTCTGATTCTCCATTACCTTCTACTGCACTAATAAAAATAATAGGGATGCCTGATGTACATGGATCGAGTTTGAGTTGCTTGCAAACTTCGTAGCCAGTTATTTCTGGCATCACAATATCAAGCAAAATTAAATCGGGTTGGCTGCGCTGTGCAATCTCTAATGCGTCATAGCCATTTTTAGCGAAAAAAATATCGTAATCATATTTAAAAAGATTCGCTAACACATTGATGCTTATCCACTCATCATCAACAATCAATAAACGTGGTAATAATTCAGTATGAGCATCTTTTTCTTTTTCAGAATTCTGCAAAATTAAATCCTGATTTTCATCAAACAGAGGTATTTTTATATTCATATTTTTATACCAAAAATTAGTGTTTAAATGCCTCTAATATGCTGAGAATATAACGGGCATCGAAAATTCTTATGTCTTTAATTCTAAATTAAAATATAGCCAAATACTATCTAAATTCAGCAATTCTCATTATGAAATCAAGCGGTCGTAGGAATAGGTATTTCAAGACCTTTGAGCATAAATTCGAGCATCTGTCGCCAATTGTCAAAGCAAATATATCGAGTTAATGCCCGAATATCATCAAAAAACGTCTTT
>CAINDC010000225.1 GCA_903847275.1 uncultured Pseudomonadota bacterium | reverse complement strand
CTAATAAAAGCGAACTACTGCCCAACAAAGTAAAAATAGTTTTACGCATGAAAATGACCTCGAAACGATAAAAGAAATGATGACGTGATTTTAACTGAAACAACTTAATAATTCATTGTTGCTGATGCGGTAAATAAAAGGTAACGATAAATGACGAAATCAAAAATAGTCCGCCTAAACTAAACATCGCAAGAATCGGGCTGATTTGTTGTGCTGCGGCGAAACTGTAACTTCCAACTGCAAATAACATAGCGATATTTTGAAAAAATCCCTGCAATGCAATCGCTCGACCACTGCCAATCGTTTGTTTTCCCAATTCTTGTAATGCCGCGTTAATTGGCACAATAAACATACCGCCCATTATTCCAATCAATAATAAAACACTTCGAGCAGCCCAAATTGTTTCGGTAAAACTCAATACAATAATCAACAATGCCATGCCATAAGCGGAAAATTTCGCACGGCGTAAATGCTCTAACGGAATTAAACGCGGCACAATCGCTGAACCAACAATAATACCGATAGCTAAAAATAACGTGAGTTGAGCGATTTCCGTTGCGCTATGTAATTCTAAAACGAGTGGCGACCAAGCAACCAAAATTACCCGCAATGTGGCTGCACTTGCCCAAAATAATACACCACCAAGAATGACAAATCGGGCGCGAGGTAAAATTAAAAATTGAGATATTTGTGAAAAAAAGCCGCATTGTGGTGCAATTTTTACAGATTTAGAATTGAGAAATGTAGTGATATAAGCAGACAACAAAAACAAACCAATCGCACCGATCAGCGCATTTTGAATTGAAGCATCAGCAACTGTTGCACCAATTACCATACCGAGAAGAATCGCTAAAATGGTCGAACCTTCAATCCAACTATTCGCTTTTACGAGTGTATCGTGATTAACCAATTCGGGTAAAATTCCATATTTCGCGGGACTATAAATTGCCGCGCCACAGCCTACTATGGCATAAGCAATCAGAGGTTCGACATTCAAAAGCAATAAAACCGCGCCACACGCTTTTAATAAATTTGCCACCATTAAAATTCGCGCTTTCGGATAATTATCAGCAAGCGTTCCTACCCATGGCGCAAAAATTACAAACGCAATTAAAAATGAACTTTGTAATGCAGGAATATACCAACTGGCAGAATTTGGCGTTTGCATAACAAGCGCGATAATAGTAAATAAAATCGCGTTATCAGCGAAAGCTGAGAGAAATTGTGCCACCAAAAGTGCGACAAAAGATTTATTCATTTTATTTTTAGCGTAAAAGTGAATCGTTCATTTTACATTGACAATCCATTGTCCACGGCTTTCTCATAAAAAACTAACTCGATAAAGCATCAACACCGACATTGAGCGGGTACAAAAAATGAAATATGGCGTCTTTTATCATCTTTTAGCGACTTTTCGCCACAATTAGCGAATTTTAAAATGCAGTGATTTTTCGCCGAAAAATGGGTTTATTTTTTATTTGTAATTTTAAACACTTTTAACGACAAATCCTGCTTTTTATCGACATTTAAAAAAAGTAGACCCGCTCAATGTCGGT
>CAINDC010000224.1 GCA_903847275.1 uncultured Pseudomonadota bacterium | reverse complement strand
TTCGGTGCGCGTCTATTCTTTCGGATTCGCAGCTACCTCTCGTCGGCTAAAAAACAAGGTCACAATATGCTCGAGGCGTTAACTTCGTCTTTTCGTGGATGCCCTTTGATTTTGGTGGGGGGCTGAGTAGTTACAAATTTTGTGTTAATTGCGCCATCAAGTTCATTTGGGATTCGACGTTATGAATGTATTGCTGAACAATTGCAGGCGGCAAATTGTCAGGCACGTTAATGGTCATTTGCATTTTTAAACTCCTTTCACCAACACAAAATCATCCGCCGTCAAATTCTTAAAGCCCGTCAATTCAATTTCCATTTCGGTGGTTTTCGGGTCGTTGTCGAGGTTCAATTTCACAATCGTGGTCGTGTTCACAAAATCCATTTCATAACGCACTTGATTGATTGCGCTAAACGCTTGCGTCCCAACATAGCTTAATTGCGCGTTTGCAATCGCGCTTAAATCCATGACTTCGCCATCAACGGTAAAATCAAAATCGGTAATGATGTCGCGGTTGCCTTTGCCAATGCCTGAATCATTACTTCCAAATACAAAAATATCAAAACCATTTCTCCCAGAAATGGAGTCAATGCCTGTTCCGCCAATCAATGTGTCATTTTCATTTGAACCGCTCAGAATATCGTTGCCATCACCACCGTCCAGGCTACTATCTGAAGCCGTATCATAGCTTCCACTATTAATTCGATCGTACCAACGACCAAATCCAACGGATAAACTATCGTTCCCAGAGCCACCAAAGATTGTATCCTTTCCGTTTCCTCCGATGATCTTATCGTCACCACTTCCACCAAAAATAATATCGTTACCATTTCCAGAACTACTGCTCATAGTTCCTTGTCCAGATGCGTATAGATCACCATCGCCATATATTAGGTCATCTCCTTTTCCTCCTAGCAAAGTATCGTTGACACTACCACCGTATAACGTGTCATTTCCTAAACCACCACTTAGTACATTTGTCATTTTGTCATTAGTCGATTTAACATCGCTACCTCCATAACTACCCCAGCTACTGGAAGTCAGTCCAGCATTTAAAATATCGTTTCCACTTCCGCCGATAATAGTATCGGAAGTGTTATCTCCACCAGAAATTACATCATTGCCATCACCTCCATCAATCCACTGAGATGGAGTTATTCCGCCATGAAGATTATCGTCGCCACTTAAAGCCATAATTCTGACTGCTTTCGTATTTGGTAACGTAGACACATCAAAATCATTAACTTTATCGTCTAAAGAAAAGTCGAAATCAAATTTCATATCAGCTGGCGGTTTTGTTGCTGCAATTTCAAACGCAGTTTCAGCTGCTTTTGTATCCGCAATTATTTTTGCGTCCGCAATGGCTTTCGCATCCACAATCGCTTGTGCGTCAGCAAGGGCTTTGGCATCTTCAGCTGCTTTCGCATCGATAATCGCTTTTGCGTCGGCAAGGGCTTTTGCGTCCACTAGAGCTTTAGCATCGGCAACTGCCTTAGCATCAGCAGCGATTTTTGCATCGGCAATCACTTTTGCGTCGAGAATAGCTTTAGCGTCGGCAATTATTTTTGCGTCCGCAAGAGCTTTCGCATCGGCGGCGACTTTAGCGGCAGCAGCATCTGAAATAGCTTTAGCATCTGCAACCGCTTTTGCGTCCGAAATGATTTTGGCATCTGCGGCGGCTTTGTCTGCAATTGCTTTATCAGCAGCGATTTTAGCTTCGGCGGCAGCATTATCGGCAATCTCTGATAATGACGTTTGTTTGTCGCTGAATTTAACAAATTCAATGTCGGTAAGTTGGTCAACGGTATCGGCTTGAATGTTGGTCACTTCCCAAACCGCATCAATTTGTTTGATGACGTAATTCGACGAAATACCTTTGTAACTCGCTACGTCTGAATCGCCATTACCGCCATTTAAGGTGTTATTTCCATCACCACCAATCAAGGTATCGTCGCCAGCTCCGCCATTTAAAACATCATCGCCTTTGCCACCATCTAGCTTATTATCCGCATCGTTACCGTCGATTAAATTGTCGTTGTTGTTACCTGTGCCATTGATGGTTTTTGTACCCGTTAATTCTAAGTTTTCAACCGTTTTATAATTAGCAATCGTGATGGTTTCGCTACTTTGAATTTGGTCAACACCTTCGTTGTCGATAATCGTATCTTCAACATTATTGATGATGTAAATATCGTCACCTGCGCCGCCGTTCAAAACGTCCCGACCTTTGCCACCTTCCAATGTGTCATCGCCGTCATTGCCGATTAATGTGTCATTTCCTGCGTTGCCGAATAAATAATTATTGCCGATGTTGCCCGTAATCGAATTGGCATTGTTATCGCCCGCCGCATCAAAATCGCCGTCGCCTGTTAAAAGGTAATTTTCAACACCTGTGAAAAGGCTGAAATTATCTTTCCAAACGAGAGGAATGCTAATTTCGACGGTATCTTTCCCGCCGCTTGTTGAACTGCTTTCGATGATGGTGTCGCCTGAATCGTCAACAAAGTAATAGTCATTCCCCACACCGCCATCTAATTCATCCGAACCTTCGCCACCATTGAGCGTGTCGTTGCCTTTGCCGCCACTTAAATTATCGTCGCCTTCCTCGCCCGACAAACTGTCATTACCGTTACCACCGAGTAATTTATCGTCATCGGCACCGCCTAAAATGACATCGTTATCGTTGCCGCCATCAATCGTATCGTTTCCCGAATTACCCATTAAGGTATCGTTACCAATCCCACCGATAATGTTGTCGGCAATGCTTGAACCTTTCACGCTATCAGCTTCTGAACCAACGCCTTTGAAATTAGTATTTTTTGCGGTTAATGTTTTTACAGCCATGTTGGAATCCTCTTGTAGTTGACGTATTTATTTTGTTTCGCTTACTTACCGTAAAATAGCATCTTTTTGTAATGACCAATCTCTGTAATTAAAGACTTGCCCTCTAGCGCGTATCTTTTCACAATTGTGCAAATCAATCGTGGCATAAACCCATTGAGGCACGTTAAATTCACCGCTCGCCAAAACGCCATTATCAGGAAATCCATAATCAACAGGCGTATAAATTCCCGCTGCCCCTACATTGACATCAACGGCTGGCGACCATGCAGCATTGCCAACTAAACACGCTTGCGCGACGTAACATTGATTTTCCAATGCTCTGGCTTGGCAACCAATTTTCACTCGATGAAAACCTGCAACTGTGTCGGTGCAACTCGGCACAAGAATCAGATTTGCGCCAGCTTCCACTTGTTGTCGTGCCAATAACGGAAATTCGCAGTCGTAACAAATGTTAATGGCGATGCAACCATATTCGGTGTCGAATGTTTTTAATTTATTGCCTGCACTGATGAGCCAATGTTCATTTTCAAAGCGTGTCATCATGATTTTATCTTGAAAATCATGATGACCATTTGGCATAAATAAGTAAGCGCGATTGTGATAAATGCCTTCAGAAATTTGAACAGGAAAACTTCCTGCTTGAATGTAACACTGATATTCCTGAGCTAATCCTTGAAACAAACTCAAATACGCTTCGTGAAGTGTTTGCAACGCAATCAGCTGGTCATTCAATGATGAATAAATAACTTCAGGAAACAATGAGGCAAGTTCCATGGTGTTGTATTCAGGGAAAAGTAGAATTTTCGCGGCTTGTTCGGCGGCTTGTTTAACCCAACGTTCCGTTTTTAGTTGGTAATTTTCCCACGTTTCTAAAAAGGAAATATCGTATTGAGCGGTTGCAATTTTAACGGTCATGTTTAAGCCAAAAAGTCATAGGTTTAGCGGTTTCGTCTGTATCGTCTAAATCCTTCCAAACATATTCGGTGTGTAATTCAGGATGTTTAACATAGCCGCGTTTGTTCCAAAACGCATCGAGTGGAACGTAATCAGCAGGACGACGCGGATGATTTTCAGGACGTTGAACACAACAAAAGGTAATGTGTTTAAATCCCCCTAATTCAGCGGCGTGCGCTTCGCGTTCATCAAAAAATTTCACGCCAATGCCCAAACCACGATAATTTTTATTCAACACCGATTCGCTGCAATAAAAAACTTCGTCAAGGTTGTAGCCATTTTCGAGAAATGGCTTTTGAATTTCGACGGTTTCATGTTTCATCGGCATCGCGGTTGATGCTCCAACCACTTCATCCCCGTCAAATGCCAAAACAATCACACTTTCTGGACAATCAAGATAAGTTTGTAGATATTTTTTTTCGTACTCAAAATCACCGTCGTACAAATACGGAAAATCACGAAACACTTCAATACGAAGTCTTGCTAAATCTGAAATGTGACGTTCTAAAGCCTCGCCACTTTTACGTTCAATACGGATGTTTTTAGACATAAATTAAAAATAGGTTAAGTTAAAAGTTGAGTGTTTATTATTCGCCAACTTGCAAAATAATGTGGTATTCAAAATCGTCGGTAAAAGTGTCCAAAACGTTATGCCCGTTAATACGACACCAAGCGGGAATATCTTGGAGAATGCCAGAATCTGTTCCGACAATTTCTAAAATTTCACCGACCGCTAATTTTTTAACAGCATCTTGTGTGCGAATGACGGGCATTGGACAAAGTAAACGACGAGCGTTGAGTGTGTGTTTTTCAATCATGCGTTAACCTGCCCGTTTTGTATAAAATTCTTTCACAAATAAATCCAATTCGTTACGCTCAATTGCCTCGCGCAAACCTTGCATCAAATTCAAATAATAATGCAAATTGTGAATCGTATTTAAACGTGAACCAAGCATTTCTTTACACTTATCTAAATGCCGTAAATATGAGCGTGAATAGTTTTGGCAAGTGTAACAACTACAGTTTTCATCAATCGGTTTCGTGTCGAATTCATATTGCGCGTTGCGAATTTTCACCACGCCAAAGGTGGTGAATAAATGTCCATTGCGTGCATTTCGTGTCGGCATCACACAATCAAACATATCAATGCCACGACAAACGGCTTCAACCAAATCTTCTGGCGTTCCCACGCCCATCAAATAACGCGGTTTATCTATCGGCATTTTTTGATGAATGGCATCGAGTGTTGCCATCATTTCATCTTTGGGTTCACCAACGGATAAACCGCCAATCGCGTAACCATCAAAACCAATATCCAACAATCCCGCAATCGATTCTTCGCGCAAATGTTCATACATTCCACCCTGCACAATTCCAAATAATGCTGATGGATTATCCGCATGTGCAGCTTTGCTACGTTGCGCCCAACGCAACGATAAACGCATTGAATCGGCGGCTTCTTGAACCGTTGCAGGATAAGGCGTACATTCGTCAAAAATCATCACAATATCTGACCCTAATTCGCGTTGCACTTGCATAGAACTTTCGGGCGACATGAAAATTTTACTGCCGTTAATCGGTGATTTGAACGTTACGCCTTCATCTTTGATTTTGCGTAACGCACCTAAACTGAATACTTGAAAGCCGCCCGAATCTGTCAAAATGGGTTTTTGCCAATTCATAAAATCATGCAAATCGCCGTGTGCTTGAATTACTTTTGTCGTAGGGCGAAGCATTAAATGGAAGGTGTTGCCCAAAATAATTTGTGCGCCAATGCCCAATAAATCTTCTGGAGTAAGTGATTTCACTGCACCATAAGTGCCGACTGGCATAAAAATCGGTGTTTCAACAATGCCGCGTTCAAACGTTAAACGTCCGCGTCGTGCGTGTCCGTCGGTGGAAAGTAATTGAAAATCCATAAAACTCTGCAAATTAAAAAAGGTTTGAATTATAGGCTAAAAATCAAAACTCACCGTAAAATGCTCACATTACTTTTGCCTTTTTATTCTTTGGAGATGACAACATGACAACAATTTTAATTACAGGTGCAAATCGTGGTTTGGGTTTGGAATTTTCTAAACAATATGCTGCAAATGGTTGGCAGGTTTTGGCGTGTTGTCGTGAACCTGAAAACGCGCCAGCGTTGACGCAACTCGCTAACGAATTTTCAAACCTTTCGATTTTGCCTTTGGACGTAGAAAATTTGTCGCAAATTGACCAACTTGCTAAGAAATTAGATGGGACAGCGATTGATGTTTTACTAAATAATGCTGGTATTTATGGTGACACGGCAGGACACGGTTTTGGTAATCTTGATTATGAACAATGGTCAAAAAATATGACCGTTAATGTATTCGCGCCTGTAAAAATCACGGAAGTATTTTTGCCACATTTACAACGCGGAACGCTAAAAACGGTGGTGGCGATGAGTAGTTTAATGGGCAGTTTGGCGGACAACGGAAGCGGCGGCAGTATTTTATATCGTTCAAGTAAAGCCGCATTAAATGCCGCAATGAAAAGTGTCGCTATTGATAATCGTGCTAAAGAAATCGCTGTTTTAATTTTGCATCCTGGTTGGGTAAAAACGGATATGGGCGGATCAAATGCACCGATGGAAATCACTGAAAGTGTTTCAAAAATGCGTGATACGATTGCAGGTTTTACACTCGCACAAAGCGGTGAATTTTTACGTTACGATGGAACGGAATTGCCTTGGTAGGTGGCAGATGAATAACAGCAATGACCTAGATTATCTTAAAAAGCTATCCATTCTTTATGTTGAAGATGATGAAAGCATTCGAGCGTTATTGTGTAAATTTTTTCTTAAACGTCACGGCATCGAGATTATTCCCGCCGTCAATGGTGCCGAAGGACTGATGCTGTTTAAATTACATCAACCTGATGTGGTCATTACGGATATTTCGATGCCAATAATGGACGGTTTGACGATGAGCGATGCGATTCGCAAAATAAATCCGAATACACCAATTATCGTCACAACTGGATTTGAAGAATCACAATATTTCCAACACGCCATTGATTTAGACGTGACCAAATACGTCACTAAGCCCGTCAACTTTAAAATTTTAGAATCTGCATTATTAAAATGTACACGCGTTATTCGCATGGAATTGGCGTTACAAGAAAGTGAAGAACGACTTCGTTTAGTATTGGAAGGTGCAGAATTAGCTTTTTGGGATTGGGATATTGTAAAAGGTTGCGTCAATCGCAACAAAATGTGGGCAGAAATGTTGGGTTACACGTTTGAAGAAATAAACCATACCACGAAACAATGGACAGATTTCATTCATCCTGACGATAGAGAAAAAGCGATAAAATCTATTCGCGACACGTTGGACGGTATTATCAAAGTTCACAAAATCGAATATCGAATGCTTCATAAAGATGGCAGCATTAAATGGGTTTTGGATCATGCGAATGTTGTAAAACGTGACGAAAATGGTAAGCCAATTCGCATGAGTGGAACACATTCTGACATCAGTGAACAGAAACAAGCAGAAATAGAATTACATATCGCAGCGACTGTTTTTGAATCGCAAGAGGGAATGTTAATTACGGATTCCGAGGGTGTTATTCTCAAAATCAATCGTGCATTTACAAAAATTACGGGTTATTACGCAGCAGATGTTATTGGCAAAACGCCACGGGTATTACAATCTGGACTGCATGATGAGGTGTTTTACGATTTATTATGGGAAAGCATAAATACAACAGGCGAATGGAAAGGTGAAATTTGGAATAAACGTAAAAATGGTGACATTTATCCAGAATGGCTGACGATTACAGCCGTTAAAAATAATAACGATGATGTGATAGTGACTCATTACGTTGGAACACTTCTCGATATTACAGAGCGTAAAAACCATGAAAACCAAATTCATCAATTGGCATTTTATGATTCACTGACCGATTTACCGAATCGCCGTTTATTAACAGAACGTTTGAAACAATCGATTAGCATCGAACGGCGAGCGAAGAAACAGTTGGCAGTTATGATGATGGATTTAGACCGATTTAAAGCTGTCAACGATACATTTGGTCATGCAGCTGGTGATGAATTATTGAAACAAGTCGCGGTACGCATTAAATCGCATTTGCGAGAAAATGATACGGTAGCCCGTTTAGGCGGTGATGAGTTTGTCGTAATTTTAGCAGATGTTAATAATCAAAAAGATGCAACGCATTTCGCGTATTTATTGATTAAAAATTTAATGCAGCCGTTTGTATTAACCCAAAGTGATAACGTGGAAATTGGCGCAAGTATTGGTATTAGTTTTTTTCCACAAGATGGTGAAGATGGTGAAGTTTTAATGAATAAAGCGGACATCGCACTTTATCAAGCTAAGCGGAATGGACGCTGCTGTTTTGTTTGTTATGTTTAACAGGGATTGAAAATGAAAATTTGGGTTGATGCTGATGGTTGTCCGAACGTAATAAAAGAGATTTTATTTCGTGCTGCAAATCGCACCATGATAACGACGACGCTGGTGGCAAATCAAACGCTACCAATTCCACCCTCACGTTATATCAAAATGTTACGCGTAAATTCAGGCTACGATGTTGCTGACAATGAAATCGTCAAACAATTAAGTGCGGGCGATTTGGTGATTACAGGTGATATTCCGTTGGCGAATGATGTTATTGAAAAAGGTGGTCACGCCATCAATCCACGCGGTGAACTTTATACACGCGAAAACATTAAAGAGCGTTTGAATATGCGTGATTTCATGGATACATTGCGCGGCAGTGGTATTCATACGAATGGCGCAGCACCACAAAATCCTCGAGATATACAAACCTTTGCCAATCAGTTGGATAGGTTTTTGGCACAAATTAAAAATTACACAGGCGCATCAGCGTAGAAAACCTGTAAAATTCCGTTTTTTATTTAACACGTTGGAGAACACTGTGTTTAGAGGCACAACCATACTCTCGGTACGCCGAGGCGATAAAGTTGTCATTGGTGGCGACGGACAAGTGACATTAGGCAATACCGTCATGAAAGGAAACGCTCGCAAAGTGCGCCGTTTATATCACGACAAAGTCATTGCGGGTTTCGCAGGCGCAACGTCAGATGCGTTCACGTTGTTTGAACATTTTGAAGGCAAGCTCGAAAAACATCGCGGCAATTTAACTCGCGCGGCTGTCGAGATGGCAAAAGATTGGCGTACTGACCGAGCATTACGCAAATTAGAAGCCCTTTTAACGATTGCCGATTCTAAAACCTCGTTAATTATTTCAGGTACTGGCGATGTGATTGAACCCGAATCACGATTTGATTTGATGGCGATTGGTTCAGGCGGTTCATTTGCTCAAGCGGCTGCCCAAGCGTTGCTCGAAAATACCGATTTAAGTGCGCGAGAAATTGTCGAACGCGCTTTAAATATCGCTGCCGACATTTGCATTTATACCAATCACAATTTGCGTATCGAAGAACTCGATATTGAAACTAAAGAGTAAAAATATGACTGAAATGACCCCCAAAGAAATCGTCAGCGAATTAGACAAACACATTATCGGTCAAGGCAGCGCGAAACGTTCGGTAGCGATTGCGTTGAGAAATCGGTGGCGCAGACAACAAATTACTGGCACGTTGCACGACGAAATCACGCC
>CAINDC010000223.1 GCA_903847275.1 uncultured Pseudomonadota bacterium | reverse complement strand
TTTTGACCAAAGATGCCTGACTTAAACTCGGGGCTGATATTTTGTTCGATTCAAATGGTGATGCCATCGCTTATCTTCATTTTTTATGCACGGCTTTCCTTTATACAGCAGAAGCGGTTTTCATAATGAGAATTGCTGGTAGTTACCAAAATTTACATAAACCGAATGCCGTGAAAAAACGGGTGTTTGGGCAATATCGTGGACAAATGCAAATTGCAGATGATTTTGATGATGAATTGCCGTTAGATTTTTGGCTGGGTGAATCAGCGTGAATTTGTTGCTCGATACGCATATTTTTCTGTGGTTGAATCAATCGCCCGAAAAATTGCCGTTTGATTTACTCGAGCTTTGCAAGGATTCGGCGAATACGTTGTTTTTAAGTCATGTTTCGCCGTGGGAAATTCAGATAAAAACGAATTTGGGAAAGTTGGATTTGAATGTGCCGTTGCACAAAATGATTGAAACTCAACAGCGCGACAATGATTTGAAATTGCTGCCGATTGAGTTAGCTCACATTTATGTGTTGGCAAAATTGGAACATCATCACAATGACCCATTTGACCGATTGTTGATTGCTCAGGCGATGGTAGAAAATATGCCTATCGTCACAGTGGACAGCAAAATCAAACTTTATACGTCGGTGAAAATTTATGGGCTTTAAGTTGTGACGGCGGATGATTTTGTGTTGTCGGTGGTGAGGGTTTAAAGCAAATCCCACTCTGCACTTCGTGCCTTTCCCTTCAAAAAGGGAGAAAACCATTAAAATCAAAAGCACGTTTTTTAATCTTTCGCCCCCTTTTTGAAGGGGGCAGCCTGAAAGGCTGGGGGATTTGCTTTAACCGCCCTTTGTGGAAACGCGAAGGGCGGTTTTTTTGTTTGTGATACTCACGGTAATCAAATCACGCCAAACTATAATTTTTCAAATGACACATGGATTTCCGATGATAAACAACTGGGGTGTAACTGGGCATGGCGACCATATTTTTATCAAGTATTAAGCGTTGAAGCTAACGATTACATTGTTACCTCAGAACGTTATCGTGATTTTACAACTGATATACTTTGCAAAACATTCACGCTTCGATTAGATAAAACCCGAATTTTATTAGTCGATGTTGTAGCAGCATGGCTTTAAATTTGCTTGTGTGATTTATAAAACCAAGGTTTAACCCGATAACTACAAGTATCACTATTCTTCGTGAAAATTATTAACTCATTTGAGAGATTATGAAAAAAACATCCCGATTTACCATTAAAGCTCGCCTAAGTATGATTTTAGGAATTTTGATTATTGGATTTTCGCTGTTCGGATTGGCGATGTTACAAGCAATGAATACGTTAAATGTGAACGGTCCAATTTATCAACGCATTGTACAAGGCAAAGATTTAATTGCTGATATTTTGCCACCACCAGAATACATTTTGGAATCGTATTTAGTTGTTTTGCAATTAACACACTCCACAAATACAGATGAAATTTCAACATTATTGAAACGCTTTGATGTATTAAAAAGTGAATACGACACTCGCCATATTTATTGGCAAAACGAAACATTGGAATCAGAATTAAAAGCTCCCCTTCTCGAACAATCTTATCGTGCCGCGCAAGCGTTTTATAAAGAAGCGCAGCAAAATTTTATTCCGAATGTTCAAAGCGGAAATAATGATGCGATGATGGCGAGTTTGGCAAAAATGCGTGAAAGTTATGAACAACATCGCATGGCAATTGATACTGTCGTTCAACGAACAACTGAACGAAATGGCAAAGATGAATTACAGGCAAAATCCCTGTTGGTAAGTTATGACGTGGGTTTGTTGAGTATTTTTGTGTTTAGTATTATTGCAGCTGCCTTTGCAACGTGGTGGATTAGTAGTGGTATTTTAAAATCACTTGCTGATGCTAAAAAAATTGCAAATGCCATTGCCGTTGGTGATTTGAGTTTAAAAATTGATACGCTTCAAGCAGATGAAATCGGCGATTTATTTCGTTCGATGGACAAAATGCAAAACGCATTAAATCTATTTGTTCAAGCGCAAGATCAAATGGCGATTAAACATAGTCAAGGTTATACAAAAGAGCAAGTTGATTCGTCTAAATTTTTAGGAACTTACAGCCGTATTGCTCAACAAATGAATGATTTAATTCAATCTCGAGTATCGTTAAATCGTCGAATTATTGAAATTGTGAGCCAGTATGCTAAAGGTGATTTTTCAATCGATATGGACGAATTACCTGGTGAAGCAAGAGTTGTTACCGAAGCAATACGCGGTATAAAACAAGCATTGCTTTTAATTAGCAACGAAATCGAAATGTTAGCAAAAGCGGGGGCGAACGGTGACTTTTCTAAACGTGCGAATGCTGCTAATTTTCAATTTATGTTTCGGGATATGCTCAGTGATTTGAATCAATTAGTATCAACGTGCGACACAGGTTTTAATGATATTTTGCGTGTTTCAAATTCATTAGCAAAAGGCGATTTAACCCAAAATATCACTCATAATTACCCTGGAACGCTTGGAAAAGTAAAAGAAGGAATTAATTGCACCGTTGAAAACTTACAAGCCTTAGTCGGTGAAATTAAAGATTCTACTCGCCAAATCAATACCGCAGCGCAAGAAATTGCAGCGGGAAATAATGATTTATCGCAACGTACTGAAAAACAAGCTGCAAGTTTGGAAGAAACGGCAGCAAGCATGACGGAATTAACCAGTACCGTTCAGCACAACGCAGAAAATGCCCAAGAAGCAAACAGTTTGGCACGGGACGCAGCCCATATTGCAAGTCAAGGCGGTGTTGTTGTTGGCGACGTGGTGAAAACGATGGAAAGTATTAACGAATCATCACGGAAAGTGGTTGAAATTATTTCAGTTATTGACAATATCGCGTTTCAAACCAACATTTTGGCATTAAATGCGGCAGTTGAAGCAGCTCGCGCAGGTGAACAAGGGCGTGGTTTTGCAGTAGTTGCAACAGAAGTTCGTAATTTAGCGCAACGTGCGGCAGCAGCGGCAGGTGAAATTAAAATGTTAATTGGCGATTCCGTTGATAAAATCGAAGACGGCAGTCAATTAGTTGGAAAAGCGGGAAAAACGATGCAAGAAATTGTGCAAGCCGTGAACGGTGTAACAACAATTATGGGTGAAATCACCTCAGCTTCCGTTGAGCAAAGTACAGGTATTGCTCAAGTAAATCATGCGATTGCTCAAATGGATGATGTCACTCAACAAAATGCAGCATTAGTTGAACAAGCTGCGGCGGGTGCAGAATCACTCGAAGAACAAGCGCAAAAATTATCTATCACGGTGGCTAATTTCAAAACTGCTTAAAAAATAATTCTTACAAAACAGGGTCGGTAACTTAATTTTAGGTAGAATTGGGTAAATTGTAATTTCTAATCTGTTGAATGTTGAATCATGTTTATATCTCAAATTAAAAACCTTCCCGAATCGTTACAAAATACGATTGATTTAACGCATTGGACAGAAAAACTCGTGGCGGTAAATTTGCCTGAAAATTTTGCTGATGCAATGGTGAAAGTGTGGGCGATGAGTGAATTTGCCGCACAAAATTGTGACCGTCGTCCTGAAATTTTGATTGAATTGTGTCAATCGGGTGATTTATTTAAAAGCTACGACGAAAACACTTACCGCGAAAAACTCGCTCAGAAAACCATTGCGAATGAGCTAGATTTAATGATTGTTTTACGTCATTTTCGCCGCAATGAAATGATTCGGATTGCGTGGCGCGACATTGCCGATTGGGAAGAATTAACTCAAACGTTGCGAGAATTATCGTGGCTCGCCGATGCGTCTATTCAAACCGCATTGAATTTCCTTTATAAACGAGCTTGCGAAAGACGCGGCACGCCTGTTTTATCTGACGGAACGCCGCAACAAATCGTGGTTTTAGGCATGGGAAAACTCGGCGCATTTGAATTGAACTATTCGTCCGACATTGATTTAATTTTTGCCTATCCCGAAAACGGCGTTTTACCCGACCGAAAAGAAACCAGTTACAGCGAATTTTTCACTCGCATTTGCCAAGGTTTGGTGCGTGTTTTAGACGAAATTACAATTGACGGTTTTGTATTTCGCACCGACATTCGCTTGCGTCCGTTCGGCGATAGTGGCGCGATAATTATGACTTTCGACGGCATGGAAAATTATTACCAAACTCAAGCACGAGAATGGGAACGTTACGCGATGATTAAAGCGCGACAAGTTGCTGGCGATTTTGAACAAGGTAAGCCGTTAATGTCGATGCTCAATAAATTCGTTTATCGCCGCTATTTAGATTACGGCGCGTTTGATGAATTACGCGGTTTGAAAGCCCAAATCGCGCAAGAATTACGGCGCAAAGATCGCGTTGACAACGTCAAATTAGGGCGCGGCGGCATTCGAGAAATCGAATTTATCGGGCAAGCGTTCCAGTTAATTCGTGGCGGAAATGAAAAGTCGTTACAAGTTCGTCCAATTTTGGAAGTTTTGCAACGACTTTCAGAATTGAAATTATTGAACCCCGAAGATGCAACGCAACTCACGCAGTCGTATCATTTTTTACGCCGCGTTGAAAACCGCATTCAACAATATCAAGACAAACAAACCCACGATTTACCGACTAATGAAAATGCAAAATTGGCGATGGCGTATGTGTTAGGTTTTGAAAATTGGGAAACTTTTTTAACTGAATTAAATTTAGTTCGCAACAAAGTTCATGCGGTTTTTGATGCGGTTTTTTCGGTTTCAAAACAAGACGAAATTCAACAACTCAGCCAAAAGATTTGGGCTGGTTTAGAAGATGAAAACGAGTTGCTCGAAAATTTGCGCGAATACGGTTTTAAAAATTGCGCTGAAAGTTGGGCGGCGATTTGTGATTTCAAAAATGAACCTGCAATTCGCCGTTTGAGTAATAAAGGGCTGGGCGTTATCAATCGTTTGATGCCGCAAGTGATTGCGACGTTGCAAACTGTTTCAAATCCTGACGAAACCTTGAAACGTTTGCTTGCGTTGTTCAAATCCGTTGCAGGGCGAAATGTTTATTTGGCGTTGCTTGCCGAAAATCCACACGCACTTTCGCAACTCTTAAAATTATCATCTGCCAGTCCGTGGATTGGGGAGTATTTGGCGCGTTATCCTGTTTTATTTGATGAATTACTTGATACGCGCTCGTTGTTTGAACCGCTGAAAAAAGAAGATTTAGACGCGCAATTAAATCAACTCGTGGCGCGAACGGATGATGAAGATTTAGAATCGCTAATGATTGCATTGCGACAATTTAAACAGGTGAACGTGTTACGAATTGCCGCCGCTGACATTATGGGCGTGATTCCGTTGATGGTGGTGAGCGATTATTTGACCTTTTTAGCGGAAAGTATTGTTGATTGTGTGATTAAAAATTCGTGGAAAATGTTGGTTGAAAAACACGGTTATCCACCCGAATGCGACGATGAAAAAACGAATTTTTCGATTATTGGATTTGGAAAATTGGGCGGATTTGAACTCGGTTACGGTTCAGATTTAGACATTGTTTTTGTCTACGATTGTGCCGATGGCAACGCAATGACGAACGGCGACAAACCGCTTTCGTGTTCACAATTTTACGCACGTTTGGCGCAGAAAATTCGCCACATTTTAGATACGAAATTGCTCGCTGGCGAATTGTACGAAGTCGATTTACGTTTACGTCCGCATGGCGACTCTGGCGCGTTGGTTACACATATTCAAACTTACGAAGCGTATTTTCTTGAACACGCTTGGACATGGGAATTTCAAGCATTGGTTCGGGCGCGTTTTATTGCAGGCGATAACGCTGTCGGACAAGCATTTTCAAAAATGCGTCAGCGCGTGTTGGGTTTGCCGCGTGATAAAGAAAAATTAAAAACCGAAGTGCGCGAAATGCGCGAAAAAATGCGTGAGAATTTGGCAACGAAATCAGCTGAAAAATTCGACTTGAAACAAAGTGCAGGCGGTATTGTCGATATTGAATTTATGGTGCAATTTAGCATTTTAGCAAATGCCGCAAAGTTTGCTGATTTGACAATTTTCACGGATAACGTGCGATTGCTAGAAAGTTTGCAAACCGCTAACGTGATTTCTGAAACCGATACGAAATTTTTAAAAATTGCTTATTGTGCCTATCGTGATGCGGGACATAAACGAGTTTTACAAGGTGATAAAACAATTATTAATGCCCAAGAATTTGTTGAATTGCGAGAACAAGTAACGCAAATTTGGCAAACAACAATGTGCTTAGTTTCCAAACTAACAGGATAACAAAATGACTATTTCACAACCGCTTTTAGAGCGCATTATTCGTGATGCAGGTGAAATTGCGTTGACGCATTTTCGAGATTTAAAACACTTAAACGTTGATAAAAAAAGTCCGCGTGATTTTGTGACAGCAGCAGATTTAGCAGTTGAAGCCTTTTTACAAACGCAACTCCGCGAACATTATCCGCAATTTGGATTTTGGGGTGAAGAAAGCGGGCAATCTGAAAATCAAACTAATCGCTGGATTGTTGACCCGATTGACGGCACGCATTCGTTTTCGCGAGGGCAATATTATTGGTCGATTAGCGTGGCATTAGAAATTGAAGGTGAAATCGTTTTTGGTGCTGTTTTCGCACCTGCGTTGGACGATTATTATTGTGCCAAAAAAGGCGAAGGTGCTTGGCGAAATGGCGAATCAATTAATGTTTCTGAACTTGATAATTTAGACGAAGCAATGATTGGTACGGGATTCGCCTGCTTACGTTCATATTTAGAAAATAATAATTTAGAACGTTTTTGTCGTATTGCCCAAGCCACAACAGGACAGAGGCGATTAGGTTCGGCAGCGATGGACATTTGCCTAGTTGCTGACGGTCAACTCGATGCGTTTTGGGAACAAGAATTGAATTTATACGACGTTGCCGCAGGGGCGTTAATCGCACAAGAATCAGGTGCAACAGTAACTGATTTTAAAGGGAACGTAGGAATTTATCCGAAACAAATTCTAGTTACAAATGGAAAAATCTTTAACCAATTATTGCCACTTATGTGATAATTTAGCGCGTTTATAACCTATTTTATCTACTAACCCAAACGAAAGTGAGTACATTATGTCTAAAAAAGTATTGATTGTTGATGACAGCAAAATTTCAAGAATGTTCATTCGTCAACACATCAGCGCAAAACATCCCGATTGGATTTTAAGTGAAGCTACAACAGGTGAAGAAGCTATCGCGATGATTGATGTAGAACAACCTGATTACTGCACGATGGACATCAATATGCCTGGAATGCTGGGAACAGATGCAGCAAAAGAAATTTTAGAAAAATACAGCAACATTCGATTGGTGATTTTCTCTGCTAACGTACAAGAAACTTATCAAGAGCAAGCGCGAGCATTAGGTACGATTTTTATTTCAAAACCTGTTACTGAAACATCAATCGGTCAAGCTATCGATTACTTTTTAGGCGTTTAAACAATGGAAACCTTGAGTGAGCTTAATTTTGATACATTAGCTGAAATCATAAATGTCAGCACAAGACGTGCCGCCCAAGGTTTAAGTGATGCCATTGGAAAATCAATACAGCCTCCTGTAGCAAAAATTGAATTGATTCAGCTCAATGATGTAAGCATTTCATCGCTGCAATTAGAATCTAAAAAATTTGGTATTGTCACATTAGAATTTGTTGGCAAATTGAATGCCGAAGTGATGCTGTTATTTGCTGAAGAAAATGTACTACATGTTGTTCAAAAGATGATGGGTGCAGAAATAGATATAGAAATAGTACGTGAATTTGAAAATGAAGCCATGTGTGAATTGGGCAATATCATGATTAACGCTTGTTTAGCATCAATTACCGATATGCTTAAAATTTCACTGGAAAGTACATTACCGCGTTACACCATTAAATCAGACGAGGAAATTGTTGAACATATCAAAAATGTGCAGAATAAAGAATTTGTCTTAGCGTCGCACATTGATTTTTCAATTGAAGGTTTACTGATGAAAGGAAAACTTTTTTTCTTGATGAATTCAAACAAATAAAAAACGTTTCATTTTTCTAAAATAAAAGCCCAGTGAAATTTATTTCACTGGGCTTTTTTATTATTGACTTATCGAATTTTCTAACCCACAATTATGATGCGGTTATTTACTATATTACAATAATGAGGAGAGAAAAATGGCTTTAATAACTTGGACTGCTGAACAATACGCTACTAATGTTGGTTTTGCCGATGAAGAACATCGCATCTTATTTGACAAATTGAACAAGCTTTATGATTTAGCAATAGGTGGAGCTGAGCGCTCTACTATTGGCGCACAATTGGACGATTTGATTGCTTATGTTGTTGATCATTTTGCCCATGAAGAACGTGAAATGTTAGCGAAGAATTATGCTGCTTTTGATGCACATAAAGCAGAACATACGGCTTTAATTGGTATTTGTGCTGATTTGCAAAAGAAATTTCATGCAGGTGAAGCCGATGTCACCGAAGAAGTTGGTCAACTCGTAAAAGGTTGGTTGGATAGTCATATCCCTACATTTGATTTTGCTTACAGTAGTGTAATTGGCTAGTTTTCGTAACAAAAAAGCCCCGTGAAATTTATTTCACGGGGCTTTTTTACGAGGGTAGTACAGCGAATTGAAAGTAAACGGAATTAAATTAGCATCAGAATCTACTGAAAATTAAGCCTCTGCACATGTTTTAAAATCCCCTTCTTTAACGGTTTGGTGTACAAACGAATAATTTTTGTCATTTTATGGAGTGTACTATATGATTGCAGCTCTCTTTTACCGCCTTTTTCAGGCTCTGAAAATCATTCTCCATGTA